>DASYES010000109.1:0-2334 GCA_036498885.1 Pseudonocardia sp. | reverse complement strand
TGCCTGCTCGCCCTGGACCGGCACGCCAGCTTGAAAGTGCTCATCCCGCACGGACCCATCGGCGGGGAGTTGCGCGCGATCGGCCGTGACGACGCCCGCGCCGCCCGCGACCAGCGCCGCCTGCTCAACCGGCTGCGCGCGGACCTGCAGACCACCTACCCCGCCGCGCTCGCCTGGCGGGCAAGGACCTGGGTGCGCCGACGGTACTGCGGCTGCTGCAACACTGGCCCACCCAAGCCGAACTCGCCGCCACCTCGCGGCAGGAGCTGGTCGCGTTCGCCCGCGCCGGCCGCCACGGCCGACCGCGTCGCCGCTGCACTCGCCGAACCCGCGCTGATACGCCGCCTGGATCCGGCTGGCCGCGACCCCACTGCTCGCGCTGCGCGAGGCCCGCCGCGGTCGGCAGGCCCGCATGGCCGAGCTGCTGCTGGGCGGGGCACGCACCGGACGTGATCACACCGTGAAAGACCCCGACCCGGGAAAAGCGTTCCCGGGCGGGGAGATCTACGTGAGCATGCCGGGGCTCGGGTACCTGCTCGCCGCCGGATCGCCGGTGAGATCGGTGAACAGATCACCCAGTTCGACCACCCCAGCGGGTTGCAGTGCTACGCCGGTTCCGCGCCGGTCACCTGCCGCTCCGGCAAGAGCGACGTCGTCGTCGCCCGCCGGCTCGCGCACAACCACCTCACCAAGGGCGTGCTCTACGACGAGAACATCCACGTCACCAACCGCAACCGCGCCCTCGGACGTGCCGCCTGAGCCGCAGGTTGACAGAAGGTGTCTCATCGGTCATGCCTCGACATCAGATACCTGGTGGGTGGTCGCGGTGAGGGGGCGGCGTTCCAGGATTTCGGGTGACTCGCCGAATCCGTAACGCGCGTAGAGGCCCGCCGTCCCCGGGCGCGCCCACAGGATCGCGGCGTCGATGTCATCGAGGTCGGCGAGCGCGGTATCGAGCAGGGCCGCCGCGAGACCGCGCCCCCGGTACTCGGGGCGGACGTAGAGATTGCTGAGGTAGAGATGGGCCTCGGCCTCGTCCACCGGGTTCGGCAGCTTCCCGATCCGCGAGGCGTAGATGTGACCGATCACCTCGCCGTCGTCCGTGGCCACCCACGCCCGCCAACTGCCGTCGTCGAAGGAAACGGTCACCTGGTCGCAGAAGCGCTTCTCGAATGCCGTCCGATCTTCGGTCGGCTCGGTGCCGTCGGTGCGGAACTGCCAGCGCAGCGCGGCCAGTTCGGGCAGGTCGGGGACCCCCGCGGGCCGAACGCTCACATCGTTCATCACGGCCTTCACCGGGTCAGCATGCCGACCCGGATGCGGGGTTCGTCGAGATCGTGACGGTCGCCATGCGGAACAGCGCTTGGATGCTGTCAACTCCGAACTGAGGATGGATCGAAGCACTTCCGCAGAGGGAGAGGAACCCACATGCCGGAGGTTGACCCGAGCGACGACGTGCTGGCACATGCGTCGCGGCTGCTCGAGATCGTGAATGGCAGCTGGATGACGCAAGCCACCCGAGTGGCGGCCGAGCTCGGCCTGCCCGATCTCCTCGCCGAGGGCCCGCGCACCGCCGACGATCTCGCTGCTGCCACACACACGCACGCCCGGTCCCTGCACCGCCTACTGCGCGCGCTCGTGACCGTCGACATCTGCCGTGAGCGTGCGGACGGCACGTTCGAGCTGACGCCGATGGGCGAGCTGCTCCGCACCGACGCCGACGGCACGGTCCGTTCCTGGGCGATCTACTGGGGCCGTGAGGTGTGGGCCGAGTGGGGCCACTTGCTCGACAGCGTCACCACGGGCCGCAGCGCCCGCGAACGCGTCAGCGGCAAAGCGCACTTCGACCCACTGCGCGACGATCCGGCTCGCGCCGCGATCTTCAACGCTGCGATGGCCGAGAACACCCGCCTGGCCACGCGCAGCCTCGTCACCGGCTACGACTTCAGCGCCACGTCGCGGATCGTCGACGTCGGCGGCGGATACGGGGAGCTGCTCGCCGCCGTCCTCACGGCGAACCCCTCCGTCGAGGGTGTGCTGTTCGACCTCCAGCACGCGATCGAGAAAGCCCGGCCGTACCTGGAGAAATGCGGGGTCGCGGACCGTTGCACGCTCGTGTCGGGCAATTTCTTCGAGGAACTGCCCGCGAATGCCGATGCCTACATGCTCAAGAACGTCCTGCACGACTGGGACGACGAACACAGCCACGACATCCTCGCCACCTGCCGACGTGCGATGTCCGGGTCGTCGAGGCTGTTGGTGATCGAACGGCTCGTTCCGGAGGTGATGGAGCCGACCCCGGAGCACCGCCTGCTCGCCCGTGCCGACCTGCAC
>DASYES010000108.1:0-3941 GCA_036498885.1 Pseudonocardia sp. | reverse complement strand
GGTCGCCGCTGCCGCGGCTGCTGATCTACGGTCAGGCAGTGAAACCCGCCGACATCGGACAACTCGTCTCTGCCGCCGACCCGAAGGTCTCCCCCGACGGTCGGTTGATCGCCTTCGTCGTCACCCGGGTCGACCTGGAGAAGAACCGCTACCGCAGCGCCATCTGGCTCGCGACGGCCGACGGCTCTGTACCGCCCTACCCACTCACCACGGGTGAGCACAGCGACCGGCAGCCGCGATGGTCGCCGGACGGGCGCAGGCTCGCGTTCACCAGCCGGCGCTCGGAGGAGGAGGGCGTCCACACGCTGCACGTGGCGCCCATCGGCATCCCGGGCGAGACGCTCACCATCTGCGAGCGCTCGGAGGCCATCGAGGAGCCGGTGTGGTCACCGGACGGCACGCGCATCGCCTTCGCCTCCCGGGAGCGCAGCGGCCGCTATGCGGACGGCGACGACGAGCGCGGGCGTCCGCCGCGACGCATCGATCGGCTGTTCTCCCGCCTCGATGGCACCGGCTGGATCATCGACCGCCCGCGCAGCGTCTTCGTCGTTCCGGCCGACGGGTCCACCGCGCCGCTCCTCGTCGCCGGTGGCCCGTACGAGCACGGCGGGCCCGCGTGGTCGCCGGACGGCACCCGGCTCGCCGTGGCCACGACGCGGGCCAAGGACTGGGACCTCGACGACGTCAACGACATCCATCTGTTCGACGTCGCCGCGCCCGGCGGTGACGGTCGGGTGCTCACCGATCGCAGCCTGTCTCACAGCCTGCCCTCGTTCAGCCCGGACGGCCGGGAGATCGCCACGCTCGCCGAGGACACCCGCATCGTGCCGTCGCACTCGCAACTCCTCGTGACCGACGTGGAGACCGGCGCGCAACGCGTGCTCAGCGCGCAGCTCGATCGCCAGTGCGCCCCTCACCCCGGGTCCCGCAACCCGCTCTGGCACGACGGGCAGCTGTTGTTCTCGATCGAGGACCATGGCTCGGTGCACGTCTACCGCGTGCCCGCCGACGGCTCGGGGGAGCCGCAGCTGCTGGCGGGGGGCACGCGGCAGATCAGCGGCTTCGACCTTGCTGCTGGCACGTTCGCGTTCGTCGCCTCCACGCCCACCGCGCTGCCGGAGCTCTTCGTCCGCACGTCGGACGGGGAAGAGCGGCAGCTCACCTCGCTCGGCGCCGCCTTCCACGCGGCGGTTCCCGTGGCCCCGCCCGAGCACTTCTCGGTCCCGTCCCCAGCGGGTGACGGCGACATCGACGCCTGGGTGGTGCGGCCGCCGGGCGTGCCCGCCGACGCGCGGGTCCCCGTGCTGCTGTCCATCCACGGCGGTCCGATGTCGCAGTACGCGAACACGTGGTTCGACGAGTTCCAGCTGTGGGCTGGGGCCGGATACGCGGTCGTCTACTGCAACCCCCACGGTTCCACCGGCCACACCGACGCGTGGTGCCGGTCCATCCGCCCGCCCGAGGCCCCGGAAGCGCCCGGCACGGGCTGGGGCGGCATCGACGCCGACGACGTGCTCGCCGTGCTCGACGCCGCGCTGGAACGTGACCCGTCGCTCGACGCGGGCCGCGTCGGCGTGCTGGGCGGCTCCTACGGCGGCTACCTCACGAGCTGGCTGATCGGGCACACCGACCGCTTCGTCGCCGCGTGCAGCGAGCGCGCCGTCAACAACGTGCAGTCGCTGGAGACGAGCTCCGACATGGCCGGGTTCTTCCGGTACGAGTTCGGCGCGAGCCACCTCGACGCACCGGAGCTCTACGAGCGGCTGTCGCCGATCAGCTACGTCCGGGACATCACGACGCCGGTGCTCATCCTTCACTCGGAGGACGACCTGCGCTGCCACATCGAGCAGGCCGACCAGCTCTTCGTCGCGCTCCGGCTGCTGGGCAAGCCGGTGGAGTACTGGCGCTTCCCCGAGGAGGGCCACGAGCTCTCCCGCAGCGGTTCGCCCCGCCACCGCGTGCAGCGGGCAGAGATCATCCTCGACTGGTTCGGCCGGCACCTCGGCGGTGAACGCCCGCAGATCTCGTGGGACCACCCGTCGCGCAGCGCGTAGCAGAGGGGCGGGCCGTGCGGTCGTCCGCGTGGCCCGCCGCGTCGGTCGGACTGGGCGACTCGCCGCCCTGATCGGGGCGACTCGCGGCGGTGCGCGAGTCGCCCGTATCCCGTGCGCGAGTCGCCCCGATCCCGTGCGCGAGTCGCCCGCGAGGGCGCTCAGCGTCCGGCGGCGATGGCGTCCTTGAGCCAGTTGGTGTTGTTCAGGTCGATCTTGGCGCCCTTGACGGCGACGGTGGGCGTGCCGAACTGGCCGTTGGTCTGAAGCGCCGGGTCGGCGGCCGCGGTGTTGGTCTCCGTGGTGATGGCCGCAGCGTTCGTGCCGTTGTTCACGCACGTCGCGAAGTCGCCCGTGGCCCCGAGCTGGGTGCCGAAGTCGATGAGCTGCTGGTTGGTCAGGCCCGAGCTCCCCTCGCTCGGCAGCTCGGCGAACAGCTTCTCCCGGTAGGCCGGGTAGATCCCCGCGGCCGCCGCGCAGAGCGCCGCGTTGGCGGCACGGGTGGAGTAGCCGGGCGGGGTGGTCGAGGGGTCGAGGATCGCGATCGTGTGGAACCGGACGGTGATCTGCCCGTTGTTCAGAGCGGTGATGATGTCGTTGCCGTAACGCTGCTCGAATCGCTCGCACTGCGGGCAGAGGAAGTCCTCGTAGGTGTCGATCGTGACCGGGCCGTTCCCCGCGGTGACGACGGCGCCGGACGCCGAGGCGGTGTAGGTGGGCGCGACAGGGCTCGAACCCCGGTTGTTGAGCAGCACCGTCACACCGATGATCACAGCCACCACCAGGACGACCGCCACCACGATCAGCGGGGTGCGGTTGCGCTTCGGAGGGACGCGGATGCCGGCCGCGGCGAGGCGCCGGTCCGCCTCCGCCTGCCGGCGTTTCTTCTCGCCACGCTGCGCTCCGCCCATGTCAGGTCCTTCCCGTGTTCTCGATTCGCGAGTCGAGCGACAGCAGCGTCCGTGGTCGCACGACCAGCCAGGCTGCTAGCACGATGAAGCCAGCGTCCCTCAGTAGCTCCTGAAGGTAAGCCGTCTGGCCGGCCGCCACGGCGCCACCGCCGCCGAAACAGCCGCAGTCGATCAGCAGTCCGCGTGCCCATGCCTGGGAGACGCCGGTGATGAACACCAGGAGCAGCACGATCGACACCGCGGCCACTGCGCGGAGACCGATCCCGGCCAGTACGAGGAGGCCGAGCGCGATCTCGAACCAGGGCAGGATGGCCGCGACCACCTCGACGGCGGACAGGGGCAGCACATCGTACGCGCGGACCGCGATGTAGGTCTGGTCGGGATCGATGGCCTTGAGCACGCCCGAGGTCAGCCAGACGGCGGCGAGCCCGAGCCGCGCGGCCGTCCCGATGACGTCGAGCAGCCGTCCCCGAGTCACACGATCAGCCTAGCCGCACCGATCCCGGCACTTCGGGCAGCGGCACGCGGACATGCTTACGGACGGGTGACGACGGCAGCCTGCGCCGGGCGGACAGCGCGACGGACGAGCTCGACCGAGGGCAGCCTCACCATAGTCCAACCTGGACGGTTGATGGCAGTTACGCTCACCAGATGATGCAGCACCCGGGCTCGCCAGAGTTGGCCGAGCACGCGCAGGACCATCACCACACCGACGTCTCCGGCGGCTGGTTGCGGGCGGCCGTGTTCGGCGCAATGGACGGTCTCGTCACGAACATCGCGCTCATCTCCGGCGTCGGCGGCGGCGGCGCCGACCGCCACGTGATCATCCTGACCGGCATGGCCGGACTCGTGGCCGGAGCGTTCTCGATGGCCCTCGGCGAGTTCGCCTCGGTCGGCACGCAGAACGAGGCCGTCGCCAACGAGGTGGCGGTGGAGCGGGAGGAGATCCGCCGGCACCCGCTCGCCGAGCAGGCCGAAC
>DASYES010000107.1:0-2279 GCA_036498885.1 Pseudonocardia sp. | reverse complement strand
GTGCCGGGGCGGATGCTGGACACCCGGACCGGCAGGCCGCTGTCCGGTGTGCACGCGCCCCAGTGGCAGCCCCGGTAGATGAGCGGGTAGCCGCCGGGCGCGCCGTGCGTGGTGGTCGCGATCGAGGAGTTCGCGACGGTGAAGCTGGCCGTCCCGTCGGTGGTGATGCACTGGTCGGCGTTCGAGTGCCACTCGTTGTTCATGATCGTGTAGGAGCCGCCGCTGACGGGATGAGCCTGTGAGTGGCACAGCGTCGTGGTACCCGCACTGGAGCAGGCGGCCGGCGCCGCGGCGGCCAGGATGGCGCCCGCCGCCAGCAGGGCTGTGGTGTGCCTGCGCGCGGTCATACCTCCATGGTGGGTCCTGGCAGCAGATGCTGGCGGCATCAGGTGCCGGTGATGTGCTCGGGCCGGACCGGCACCTGGTTCAGCGGGAGCCCGGTGGCGTCGCGGATGGCGGCGACGATGGCGGGGCCGGAGGAGATCGTCGGGGGCTCCCCGACGCCGCGGACGCCGTAGGGCGCGTGCGGGTCGGCGTACTCGAGCACGTCGATCCGCATCGGCGGCGTGTCGAGGATGGTGGGGATGAGGTAGTCGGTGAACGACGGGTTCTTGATCTTGCCGCCCTTGATCTGGATCTCCTCCATCACGGCCAGCCCCAGGCCCTGCGCCGAGCCGCCCTGGATCTGCCCGACGACCGCCTGCGGGTTGATCGCCTTCCCGACGTCCTGGGCGCAGTCGAGCGCCACCACCTTGATCAGGCCGAGCTCGGTGTCCACGTCCACCACCGCGCGATGCGCCGAGAAAGCGTACTGCACGTGGGCGAACCCCCGGCCGGTCTCCGGGTCGACCGCCTCGGTCGGGCGGTGGTGCCACTCGACGGTTTCCTCGACGACCTGGTCGCCGAGCAGGTCGGACAGGTCGCCGATGACGCCCTCCTGCTGCGAGACCACCTTGCCGCCCTCGAGCCGCAGGTCCGGCACCAGGCGCCCGATCCGCTGCTGGATGAGGTCGAGCGCGCGCTCGCGCACCTTCTCACAGGCCGCCTTGACCGCGCCGCCGGTGACGTACGTCTGCCGGGACGCCGACGTCGATCCGCCGCTGCCGACACCGGTGTCCTTGGTGTGGACGATGACGCGATGCACGCCGAGCTCGGTGCGCGCGATCTGCTGCTCAACGGTGACCAGCCCCTGGCCGACCTCGGCCGCCGCGGTGTGCACGGTCGCCGTCGCCTCGCCCGCCACCGCCTCGAGCCGCACCCGGGCGGTCGAGTAGTCGTCGAAGCCCTCGGAGAACCCGACGTTCTTGTAGGCCACCGCGTAGCCGATCCCGCGCACCACGCTCTCGCCGTGGGTGGTGTTCGCGACGCCGCCCGGCAGGTCCCGCAGGTCCACCTCGCCGTCCGCGCTGCGCTCCGGCGGCAGCGGCATCGCCTGCACCCGCCGCAGCAGCTCCTCGACCGGTGCGGCGCTGTCGATCACCTGCCCGGTCGGCGCCTCGGCCCCCTCGGTCATCGCGTTGCGGCAGCGCAGGTCCACCGGGTCGATGCCGAGCTCGGTGGCCAGCTTGTCCATCTGGGCCTCGTGGGCGAACGCGGCCTGCACCGAGCCGAAGCCGCGCATCGCCCCGCACGGCGGGTTGTTGGTGTAGGCGCCGTACGCGTCGATCTGCACGTTCGGCACGACGTAGGGCCCGATCCCCATCGTGCCCGCGTTGCCGACCACGGCCGGGGTGCTTGAGGCGTAGGCCCCGCCGTCGAGGTAGATCTGCGCCTTGATGTAGACCAGGGTGCCGTCGCGGCTGGCGCCGTGCTCGAAGCGCATCACCGCCGGATGGCGGTGCACGTGCCCGAAGAAGGACTCCTCCCGGTTGTAGACCATCTTCACCGGCTTGCGGGTGTGCAGCGCCAGCATGCACGCGTGCACGTGCATCGACAGGTCCTCGCGGCCGCCGAACGCGCCGCCCACGCCGGCCAGCGTGAGCCGCACCTTCTCCGGCGGGAGCCCGAGCGCCGAGCAGACCTGCCGCTGGTCCACGTGCAGCCATTGCGTCGCGACGTACAGCTCCACGCCGCCGTCCTCGGCCGGCACGGCGAGCCCGGACTCCGGGCCGAGGAAGGCCTGGTCCTGCATCCCCACCTCGTACTCGCCGACCACCACGACGCCGGCCACGGGCTCGGGATCGCCCTTCCTGAGCTTCAGGTGCCGCACCAGGTTGCCCTGCGGGTGCAGCGCGGCCCGCTCCCGTGACAGCTCGCTGACCTGCCCCGGGGCGTTGTGG
>DASYES010000106.1:0-2223 GCA_036498885.1 Pseudonocardia sp. | reverse complement strand
CATTGGCGAGCCACAACTCGGATCAGCAGACCGCGGCCTGGAAGGCCGACAACAACGCCGAACCGTCGCCGCTGATCAACCGGGCGATCTCCGAGACCTATCCGCCGGGCTCCACGTTCAAGCTCATCGACACCGCCGCGGCGCTCAGCAGCGGACGCTTCACGCCCGACAGCCAACTCACCGCGGCGCCGCGGATCACGCTGCAGGGCACCAACACCACGCTGGAGAACTTCAACGGCAACGCGTGCGGCACGTCGGCGACGGCGAGCCTGCGCGACGCACTCCAGCGTTCCTGCAACACCGCCTTCGCCCAGTTGGGCGCCGACCTGGGCGAGAAGGCCATCCGCGACCAGGCCAACGCGTTCGGGATCGGCCAGAGCCTCTCGGTCCCGATGCAGGTGGCGCCGTCCACGATCGGCGACATCCCCGACACGGCCGCGCTGCAGCAGTCCTCGATCGGGCAGCGGGACGTGGCGCTCACCCCGCTGCAGAACGCGATGATCGTGGCCACCATCGCCAACGGTGGCCAGGTCATGGCTCCCTACCTGGTCAAGGAGGTCCAGAGCCAGGAGCTCGACCCCGTCGCGACCACGGAGCCGGACCGGCTCGGGCGTGCGATCGACCCGTCGGTGGCGCGCACGCTCACCGAGCTCATGGTCAACAACGAGAACAGCTACTCGGGCGCGGGCAAGATCACCGGAGTGCAGATCGCGGCCAAGACCGGCACGGCGGAGCACGGTAATGATCCCAAGAACACGCCGCCGCACGTCTGGTACGTCGGGTTCGCGCCTGCCGACAACCCCCAGGTCGCGGTGGCCGTGCTCGTGGAGTCCGGCGGCGACCGGAACGACCTGGCAGCTACCGGCGGCGCTGTCGCCGCCCCCATCGGCCGTGCTGTGATCCGCGCCGCGCTCGGGGGTGGGCAGTGAGACCACGTGGGTACGCGTACGTCACCATGCCGGCGGTCGTCCCGACCCAGAGGGTGCCCTCCGGCCCTACTTCGCCGACGAACGCCCGCGAGGAGCATTTGTGACGGTTCTCGCCGCCGGGCAGAAGATCGCCGACCGTTACCAGCTGGACCGCCGCATCGCCGTGGGCGGCATGGGTGAGGTCTGGGAGGCCTCCGACACCCGCCTGGGCCGCAGCGTCGCCGTCAAGGTGCTGCGCCCGGAGCTCTCCGACGATCCGGAGTTCCTGCACCGCTTCCGCATCGAGGCCCGCACGGTCGCGTCGCTCGATCACACCGGTATCGCCGCTGTGCACGACTACGGCGAGGACGACGGGCCCGGCGGACGGCGGACGGCGTACCTCGTGATGGAGCTGGTGCGCGGTGAGCCCCTGTCCACGCTCATCTCGCGCGGCCCCATCGAGCCGGACGAGACACTGCGCCTCCTCGAGGAGGCGGCGTGGGCGCTGCAGGCGGCCCACGAGCGGGGTTTCGTGCACCGGGACGTGAAGCCGGGCAACATCCTCGTCCGCAACGACGGCCTCGTGAAGCTCACCGACTTCGGCATCGCGAAGGCCGCGGACGCCGTGCCGGTCACCCGGTCCGGGATGGTGATGGGCACCGCCCACTACATCGCGCCGGAGCAGGCCAGCGGTTCCGAGGCCGGCCCCGCCGGTGACGTCTACTCGCTGGGGATCGTCGGGTACGAGTGCCTCGCAGGCCACCGGCCGTTCCGCGCGGAGAGCGCGGTCGCAGTGGCGATGATGCAGGTCAGGGAGCAGCCGCCACCGCTTCCCGCCACGGTTCCGCGAGCTGCGCGCGAGCTCATCGAGTCGGTGCTCGTCAAGGACCCGAAGCAGCGCTACGGCACCGGCGGCGAGCTGGCCCTTGCCGTCGGAGCCATCCGGCGTGGTGAGCCGCTGCCCGAGCCCGCCTCGGTGAGTGGCGCCACGCCGGTGATCACCACCAGGTCGCCCTCCACGCCGACGCGCGCGCGGCCTGCCGTCACGCTCTCGACGCCGAGCCCGAAGGCCAAGTCCGGGCAGGACCGCAAGTCGCGCAAGCCGGCCAAGGCGGTGCGCCGCCCGAAGTCCACGCGGCCGACGCCGTCGCCCTCCGTGCTGTCTCCCGGGCCGGCACCTCGCACCGAACCACTACGGCTCCAACCCAAGGCCCGTTCTGGACGGACGTTGCTGCTCGTGCTGTTCGTGCTCCTCACCATGGCCGCGGTGACGATCGGGATCTTCATCTTTCGTGGCCTTCGCGACCAACAGTTA
>DASYES010000105.1:0-2735 GCA_036498885.1 Pseudonocardia sp. | reverse complement strand
TGCTGCTGGCCGGCGAGCGAAGGCAGGTCGGGGCCCGGGTCCAGGCCCAGCGAGGTGCGCGCCGCCCGGACGTAGGCCAGCCCCTCCAGCGCGGTCTCCCGCGCGAGCTCGTACTGCTTGACCGTGGTCGCCCGGTCGAGTTGGCCGCCCGCCGCGTTGTAGCGCTCGCCGGCGTCGACCAGTGCCTGCTTGGTGGCCGCCTCGTCACCGGAGGGCAGGTTCATGATCTGCCCACCGAGCCGCTCATACCAGCGCAACGCCTCCTCGCGCGCGTCCGCCAGCTGCTGTTCCTTGCGCCTGCGCGACCACCACATGCCGAACACGGTACCCGGCCGGGGCCACCCTGCCCGCCGCTCGGGTACACGCTTTTCGACTTGTCGTACTTCTCCGGCATGCTTGCCGCATGGCACTCCTGCTCGTCCTGATCGGACTGGTGGCCGGCGCCGCCGTGGGCTGGCTGGCCGCACGCGCCCGCTTCTCGTCGGAGGTGGCCCGGCTGGACGCCACGCTGCGGGCGACCAAGGAGGGCGAGGCCCGGCTGGAGCAGGCGATGCGGGCGCTGTCCCACGACGCGGCCCGCGAGCAGGAGGCCGGCCTGAATCAGCTGCTCACCCCGCTGCGGGAGGCGATCCACCGGTACGAGCGGCGGGTCGTCGAGGTGGAGAACGACCGCGTCGACTCCTACGCCGAACTGCGCACCGAGGTGCGCCAGATGCAGTCGGTCTCCACCGCCCTGCGGATCGAGACCAGCCAGCTCGTCGCGGCGCTGCGCGCGCCGACGATCCGCGGCCGGTGGGGCGAGCACCAGCTGCGCCGGATCGTCGAGGCCGCCGGCATGCTGGCCAACTGCGACTTCGACGAACAGGTCAGCGCCACCACCGATCGGGGCGTCGTCCGGCCCGACCTGGTGGTGCGGCTGGCCGGCGGCCGCCATGTGGTGGTCGACGCGAAGGTGCCCTTCGACGCGTACCTGAGCGCGATGGAGGCGCGCGACGAGCGCACCCGCGACGACGAGCTGGACCGGCACGCGAAGCACCTGCGCGGCCACGTGGAGGCGCTGGCCGCGAAGTCCTACTGGGCCGCGTTCGAGCAGACCCCGGAGTTCGTGGTGCTGTTCGTGGCGGCCGACCCGTTCCTCGACGCGGCGCTGGCGCGCGACGCGACGCTGCTGGAGTTCGCGTTCAGCCGCAACGTCGTGCTGGCCACCCCGGCGACCCTGGTCGCCATGCTGCGCACGATCGCCTACTCCTGGCGCCAGGACGCGCTGGCCCGCAACGCGGTCGCGGTGCACACGCTCGGCCGTGACCTCTACTCCCGGCTCTCCACGATGGGCGCGCACCTGGCCAAGCTCGGCAGCTCGTTGGGGGGCGCGGTCACCGCCTACAACAGGGCGATGGGCTCGCTGGAGTCCCGGGTCCTGGTCAGCGCGCGCAAATTCGCCGAGCTGGGCATCTCGGACGAGGAGTTGGAGGGCCCCGCCCAACTGGAGGTCACGCCGCGCCAACTCCAGTCCCCCGAGCTCGCCGGCGACGCGGAGAACAGCACCGCCTAACCCCTCAAAGAGCCACAGCCGCAACGAGCCACAGCCGCGAAGGGCGTCCCGGGACCCGAAGAGTCTCGGCAGCTCGCGCGGCGGCGGGGCGGGCGGATCAGTGGCGGGGCGGACGAATCAGTGGCGGGGCGGACGAATCAGCCGCCGGCGGCGGCCCGCATGTCCCGCTTGAGCTCCCGCGGCAGCGAGAAGGTGATCCGCTCGTTGACCGTGGTGACCTCTTCCACGTCGGTGAAGCCGCGCTCCGCGAGCGCCGCCAGCACCTCGACCACCAGTTCCTCCGGCACGCTCGCGCCCGAGGACAGCCCGACGGTCTCCGCCCCGTCCAGCCAGGCGGGGTCGATCTCCGAGGCGTAGTCGATCAGATACCCGGCCTTCGCCCCGGCGTCCACGGCCACCTCGCGCAGCCGGACCGAGTTGGACGAGTTACGGGAGCCGACCACCAAGACCACGTCGCAGGACGGCGCGATCTCCTTGACCACGTGCTGGCGGTTCTGGGTGGCGTAGCAGATGTCGTCGCTGGGTGGCGACTGGAGCAGCGGCAGCCGCTCCTTGAGCCGGTTGACCGTCTCCATGGTCTCGTCGACCGACAGCGTGGTCTGGGACAGCCAGACCACCTTGGCCGGGTCCCGTACGGCGACCGAGTCCACGCCCTCCGGCCCGTCCACCAGGTGGATGTGCGCGGGGGCCTCGCCTGCGGTACCGACGACCTCTTCGTGCCCTTCGTGCCCGATGAGCAGGATGTCGTAATCGTCCGCTGCGAACCGGCGGGCCTCCTGGTGCACCTTGGTCACCAGCGGGCAGGTCGCGTCGATCGCGCGCAGCCCCCGCTCGCGGGCCTGCTCGTACACCTCCGGGGCCACCCCGTGCGCCGAGAAGATCACCGTGGCACCCTCGGGCACCTCGTCGTTCTCCTCCACGAAGATCGCCCCGCGGGCCTCCAGCGTGGACACCACGTGCTTGTTGTGCACGATCTGTTTGCGCACGTAGATCGGTGCCCCGTAGAGCCGCAGCGCCTCCTCCACCGTCTGCACCGCGCGGTCCACGCCGGCGCAGTAACCACGGGGTCTGGCGAGCAGCACGCGTTTGGTCACCCGCCCATCCTACGGGGGCCGGCCGGGATCGCCCGCCGACCGCCGCCCCCGGCCGGCTCCGACCCGGTGACCCACGCCACCCCGTGGCG
>DASYES010000104.1:0-5054 GCA_036498885.1 Pseudonocardia sp. | reverse complement strand
TGGGCGTCCACGGGCGTCAAGAACCCGGAGTACCCCGACACCATGTACGTCACCGAGCTCGTGGTCGCCGACGTCGTCAACACGATGCCGGAGAAGACGCTCGACGCTGTCGCCGACCACGCTGAGATCGACGGCGACCGGGTCACCGGCAGGGGCGCCGAAGCCCAGCAGGTGTTCGACGAGCTCGAGCGCGTGGGGATCGACCTGCCTGACGTGTTCGTGGTGCTGGAGGAGGAGGGCGTCGACAAGTTCGCGAAGTCCTGGGCCGAGCTCGCCGAGTCCGTCCGCCAGCAGCTCGACGGGGCACGCTGACCACGTGACCGCACGACTCGTGTCGTCCGTCCCGCCGCAGGCCGATGTGGTCGAGCGGCTGGTGGACGACTCCGTCGCCAGCCGGATCGCCCGGTGCGACTCCAGTCTCTGGCCGCGAGCTGCGCGGCCGGGGTGGGTCACCGCCGCCCGGGCGTCCCGTCCGCTGGTCGGCGAGATCAAGGCGTTGCGGGAGCAGCTGCGGGTGGCCGGGCAGGTGCGGGTCGTGCTGGCCGCGGCAGGCGGTGTGGGTGTGGCCGCCGAGGTGCTCGCTGAGGACGATCCGCGGCTGGTCGTCCTGGACACCACAGATCCGGCTCAGGTCGCCGACGCTCTCGCCGGCGACCTCGCAGCCACCGTGCTCGTGGTGTCGGCCCCTCCGGGGGAGGACACCACGGCGGTCGAGCTGGTGCGCGACACGGTCCACCAGGCGTTCCGGGCCGAAGGGCTCGACCCGGCCGCTCAGACCGTCGTCGTCACGGCGCCCGACGGCCCGCTCCTGGAGCAGGCCGCGGGCGCCACGGTCGTGCTCGGGCCCTCGGATGTGGACGGTCCGTGGGCAGCTCTCACCGCGTTCGCCCTGGTACCGGCCGGGCTCGCCGGCGTCGACGTCGGCGCGGTCCTCGCCGAGGCTGCCGAGGCCTGCGCCGAGCTGGACTCCGACGAGCCGGCGAACCCGTGCCTGGCTCTCGGCGCGCTGCTCGCCGCGGCCCCGGTCGTCGTGCTGGCCGAGGACGGTGCCACCGGCCTCGCCGAGTGGGCCGCGCAGCTCGTCGCAGGTGGTCTCGGCAAGGACGGTCGCGGACCGCTGCCGGTGGTGGTCGAGGGCCCGGATGCCCCGGAGTGGGCCGACCCCGAGTCGCTCCGGCCCGGAACCCTCACCGTGTCCCTCACCGCGTCCCAGATCGGGGCCCTCGACGGGGCCGCCGTCACCACACTGGGTTCGCCTGCCGCGCAGTTCATGCTGTGGCAGTACTCCACCGCGGTGGCAGCGCATCTTGCAGGCGTCGACCCCACCGACCGCCCCGACGCCGCCCGTGTCGCCGGCAACGGTGCCGTCCACGCTGCCGGTGTCCAGTTCACCGACGGAGACATCGACGTGCACGCGGGGCCTTGGCTGCCGAGCGACACCCGCACGGTCGCCGAGGCGCTACGGGCGCTCGTCGACGCCGCCGAGGCGGACGCGCACCTCACCGTGCACGCCTACCTCGACCGGCTCGACGACGCCTCCGCCGCGGTACTGCGGCCCGAGCTGACCCGCCGTACCGGCCTCCCCACCACCTTCGGCTGGGCACCGCGCTGCCTGCCCGGCGGTGGGCAGCGCGACAAGGGCGGCCCGCCCGACGCCGTGATCTGCCAGATCACCGGCGATGCCGAGCCCGACCTGCCCGCGGAGCTCGCCGAGCTCCAGCAGGCTCAGGCACGCGCCGACGCCGAGGCGCTGACCGGCCGGGGCCGCCCGGTACTCCGGCTTCATTTCACCGATCGGGTGGCGGGCCTCGTCACCCTGGCGCGGGCGGTACAACAGCTTTAGCAAAAGGACGGTTGCACCGTCCATCACACACCGAACCGCCAACATCGACTACTGGGAGAAACCGATGGCAACCCGCACGATCGGGGGCGGCCGATGGACCAACCCACTTCGCGACCCGCGTGACAAGCGGCTCCCGCGGATCGCGGGACCGTGCAGTCTGGTGATCTTCGGAGTCACCGGCGATCTCTCGCGCAAGAAGCTCATGCCGGCCATCTACGACCTGGCCAACCGCGGGCTGCTACCGCCGGGCTTCGCCCTCACCGGCTTCGCCCGCCGCGACTGGGACACTCAGGACTTCGGCCAGATCGTGCTCGACGCGGTGAAGCAGCACGCGCGTACGCCCTTCCGCCAGGCCGTCTGGGACCGCCTCGCCGAAGGCTTCCGGTTCGTCTCCGGCAGCTTCGACGACGACGCCGCCTTCGACATGCTCGCGGAGACCGTCAGCGAGCTGGACCGGGTGCGCGGCACCGGAGGCAACCACGCCTTCTACCTGTCCATCCCGCCGAGCGCCTTCCCCGTGGTACTCAAGCAGCTGGCCCGCTCCGGGCTCGCCGACCAGGACGGCGACCAGTGGCGTCGCGTGGTGATCGAGAAGCCGTTCGGCCACGACCTCAAGTCGGCCATCGAGCTCAACGAGATCGTCAACGACGTCTTCCCCGAGGACTCGGTGTTCCGCATCGACCACTACCTCGGCAAGGAGACGGTGCAGAACATCCTCGCTCTGCGCTTCGCCAACCAGCTCTTCGAGCCCATCTGGAACTCCCACTACGTCGACCACGTGCAGATCACGATGGCCGAGGACATCGGCCTCGGCGGCCGGGCGGGGTACTACGACGGGATAGGAGCCGCGCGGGACGTCATCCAGAACCACCTGCTCCAGCTCCTGGCGTTCACCGCGCTGGAGGAGCCCACGTCGTTCTCCTCCGAGGAGCTGCGTGTCGAGAAGATCAAGGTCCTCAACGCCACGAGGCTCGTCGGCCCGCTCGACGAGACCACGGCGCGCGGGCAGTACACCGGCGGCTGGCAGGGTGGCGAGCTCGTCAGGGGGCTCAAGGAGGAAGAGGGCTTCGACCCCAACTCCAAGACCGAGACCTTCGCCGCCATCACCTGCGAGATCGACACCCGGCGCTGGGCCGGAGTGCCGTTCTACCTGCGCACGGGCAAGCGCCTCGGACGCCGTGTCACCGAGATCGCGGTGATCTTCAAGCGGGCCCCGCACCTGCCCTTCGACACCACGATGACCGAGGAGCTCGGGCAGAACGCGTTCGTCATCCGGGTACAGCCCGACGAGGGCGTCACGATGCGGTTCGGGTCGAAGGTTCCCGGCAGCCAGATGGAGGTCCGGGACGTCACCATGGACTTCGGCTACGGCACCGCCTTCACCGAGGTCTCCCCCGAGGCCTACGAACGGCTCATCCTCGACGTGCTGCTCGGCGAGCCGTCGCTGTTCCCGGTGAACGATGAGGTCGAGCGATCCTGGGAGATCCTCGACCCCGCGATGGAGCACTGGGCCGCGCAGGAGGAAGGCCCTGACCCCTATGCCGCCGGTAGCTGGGGCCCGAAGTCGGCCGACCTGATGTTGGCCCGCACCGGCCGCACCTGGCGCAGGCCGTGACCCCCGCCCGATCCGTATCCGGGAGCTGGACATGATCGTCGACCTGCCGTCGAGCAACACCTCGGCGGTCAACAAGAAACTCGTCGAGCTGCGCGAACGCGGCGGTGTACTGGCACTGGGCCGGGTGCTCACGCTCGTGATCGTCACCGATGACGGCAGTGCCATCGAGGGCGCGATCGAGGCCGCCAACGCCGCGAGCCGCGAGCACCCCTGCCGGGTGATCGTGCTGGCCCGCGGCCAGCGCAAGGCCGCCCCCCGCCTCGACGCGCAGATCCGCGTCGGCGGCGACGCCGGGGCGAGCGATGTGATCGTGCTGCGCGGCTACGGCCCGCTGGCCTCCGACGAGGCGGGCGCCGGCATGGTCATGCCGCTCCTGCTGCCGGACGCGCCGGTGGTGGCGTGGTGGCCGGGTGAGGCGCCGGTCATCCCGTCCGAGGATGCGGTCGGGCAGCTCGCCCAACGCCGGATCACCGACGCGCTGTCGTCGAAGAACCCGATCAAGGCGTTCGAGCAGCGCCGCGCCCACCACGTGGCCGGCGACACCGACCTGACCTGGACGCGCCTGACCTCATGGCGGGCCCTGCTCGCCACGGCACTCGACACACCGCCGCACGAGGACGTCACCGGCGCCACGGTCGCGGGAGAGGCGATCTCGCCGTCCACCGACCTGCTCGCCGGCTGGCTCGCGGTCCGGCTCGACGCACGGGTGAAGCGGTCCCCCGCGCAGGCCGGGCCCGGGCTGGTGTCGGTGCGGCTGGACCGCCCGTCGGGGCCGATCGAGCTGATCCGTCCGGACGGCAAGGTGGGCAACCTGCGCCAGCCCGGTCAGCCCGACCGGCTCGTCGCCCTCCCGCGGCGGGAGGTGCGCGACTGCCTCGCCGAGGAACTGCGCAGACTCGACCCCGACGAGATCTACGGTGCCGCACTGGCCGGCGTCGGACGGATCGCTCGCGGACGTGCACCGGTCCGGGTCCCCGCCGTCACGGCTGGTTCCTGATGAACACGCCGGACATCGCCGTCCACTCGCACCCCAACGTGCTCGCCGCCGCGGCGGCAGCCCGGCTGATCACGCGGCTCGTCGACCTGCAGGCTGCAGGCAACACCCCGAAGATCGTGCTCACCGGCGGCACTACCGGCATCGCGGTGCTGGCGCAGATCCGGTCCACCGTGGCGCGCGACGCCGTGGACTGGAGCCGCGTCGCGTTCTACTGGGGCGACGAGCGGTTCGTGCCGCCCGACGACCCTGAGCGCAACGAGAAGCAGGCACGGGAGGCGCTGCTCGACCACCTCCCGGTCGATCCGGCGAAGATCTTCCCGATGGGGGCCGACACCGGCACCGGCCCGTCCGGCGCCGAGGCCGCCGCGGAGGAGTACGCCGCAGTGCTGGCACGCGCCGCACGGCCGGAGGACCACGGGCCGGTCCCCACGTTCGACGTGCTGATGCTCGGCATGGGCGAGGAGGGCCACACCGCCTCGGTTTTTCCGCACTCCCCGGCGGTCTACGAGACGGAACGCTCGGTGGTGGCCGTGCACGGCTGCCCCAAGCCCCCGCCCACCCGCGTCTCGCTCACACTCCCGTCGATCCGCCGGGCCGCC
>DASYES010000103.1:0-4558 GCA_036498885.1 Pseudonocardia sp. | reverse complement strand
CGTCGGCGGGCGAGGAACGCGTCCGTCAACGCGAAGCGATCCTCCCACGAGGGCAGATCGCCCAGTTGCTCACGGATCCGTGACGCCTCCCGGCCCCACAGGTCGTCGAGGGCCACCACGGTGCCGCCCAGGTCGGCCGGGGAAAACCCGAGAACCGCGTGTGCGACCACCGGGGACAGGCGCACCTGCACGGCCTCGAAGTTCTCGCCCCGCACCGAAACCGCGCCTCCGAGCCCGAGCCCGGCGACGAGACTTCCTCGCTGCTGCCGCCCGTCGGCATCGTCCACGATGAGCGGGCCCGCACCGAACTCCACTGCCAGCGTCACGCCTGGGTGCGGGACTACCCGCTGGCCGGCCCGGCTCATGCCACGGTCACGGAACCCAGCCATGCTGACACCGGCCACCCGGCTGGGCCGCGCCGGGCGTGCGACGTCCCACACAGCCGCATCGTCCCGTTCGTGCGCTATGGACCGCATTGTCGCATCTTACGATCGCCGCCCAGCGGAACATTTGTTCAAGCCGCCTGCGCGCACGGACGGCGACAGTGTGCCCATGAATGTTTTCCCGGTACTCGATGTCCTTGCCGGTTCGACGACACCGATCCGCGGTCTCCTGACGGGGAGCCGCACGTGAGGGGCGCAGCAAGCCGCCGAAGGCGCGGCATCATCGCCTCAGCCATCCTCCTCGCGGTCATCGCGCTGCTCCTGGCGAACACGTCCGTAGTGTCACGGCAGGATGCCCAGGCCGCGGGGGATTCCACCCTGCCTCTTGAGGGCGGGAACATCTACGTGCGCCAGGACGGCCCCGGTGATGCCCCGGCACTCGTACTGATCCACGGGCTCGCCGGGTCGTCCCGCTGGTGGGACCCACTGGTTGCGATGCTGGCGACGTCTCATCGCGTCATCCGGATCGACCTGCTCGGGCATGGCCGGTCAGCCAAACCGGCCGGCGGGGGCTATGCGATTCCGGAGCAGGGACGCCGGGTCGGCGAGGCACTGGACCGGCTCGGCGTGAAGCACGCCATAGTGGTCGGCCATTCCACCGGCGGCTCGATCGCCACCGCTCTCGCCGAGCAACGACGCGACCTGGTGACCGCGCTCGCGCTCATCGACTCCGGGCCTCGCCTGGACGCCTTCATCTCGGACGGGCTCGTCGGCCGGCTCTTGTTCGTCCCCATCGTCGGGCCCCTGCTGTGGCGGCTTCGGACCGACAGCCTGATCCGCCAGGCTTCGAGCACCGCGTTCAGCCGTCGTGGCTACGAGATCCCGCAAGCGCTCGTGGACGATGTGCGCGGCATGACCTATCACGCGTCCACCGCCACATCGCAGGCAGCCGACGACTACCTGAAGAAGCGCGCGCTCCCCGATCGGCTGACGGCTCTCGGTAAGCCGCTACTGGTGATCTTCGGCAAGGAGGATCGGAGATGGCGATCCTCGTCGGCCGCCGAATACCGCGCCGTTCCGGGCGCGAGGGTCGAGTTGCTGCCCGGTGTCGGACACTCACCCATGCTCGAGGATCCGCCGCGGATCGCCGCATCTCTCCTGGCCTTCACCGCGATCCGATGAACACCTGCGCACACCAGTGGCCGAGCGCGGAGGACCGCACCCGCACCGCCGTGACGGGCAGGCTCGTCGAGATGCTCGGACGTGCTGACGAACCATTGACGAATGGTGCAGAAGCGCAGCCCGTTCACCGGACCTCAACAGTGCTGAGTCAGACGTCGCGCGTGATCGTCTGGTCGCGGCCGGGACCCACCCCGATCGCGCTGACGGGCGCGCCGGTGAGCTCCTCGATGCGGTGCACGTAGTCACGCGCCGCAGCCGGGAGATCCTCGAATGTGCGGCAGGCCGAGAGATCCTCGAACCAGCCCGGGAGCTCCTCGTAGACGGGCAGGGCGTGGTGCACGTCGGTCTGTGTCATCGGCATCTCGTCGATCCGCTTCCCGTCGACCTCGTAGCCCACGCAGATCGGCACCTTCTCCAGCCCCGAGAGCACGTCGAGCTTGGTGAGGAAGAAGTCGGTGATGCCGTTGACGCGCACGGCGTAGCGGCCGATCACCGCGTCGAACCAGCCGCAGCGACGCGGGCGCCCGGTGGTGACGCCGACCTCGCCGCCGGCCTTGCGCAGGTGCTCGCCCATCGCGTCGAGCAGCTCGGTGGGGAACGGGCCGGACCCGACACGCGTGGTGTAGGCCTTGAGGATCCCGATGACCCGGGTGATGCGGTTGGGGCCGATGCCCGAGCCCACCGCCGCGCCACCGGCCGTGGGGTTCGAGCTGGTGACGAAGGGATAGGTGCCGTGGTCGACATCGAGCAGGGTGCCCTGCGAACCCTCCAGCAGGATCGTCTCCCCCGCCTCGAGTGCCTGGTTGAGCAGCAGGCGGGTGTCCGCGATCCGGTCGGCGAACCTTCGGCCGTACGCGAGGACCGTGTCCACCACCTCGTCGACGTCGAGCGCGCGGCGGTTGTAGACCTTGACCAGCACCTGGTTCTTGAACTCCAGGGCCGCCTCCACCTTCTGGTGCAGGATCTTCTCGTCGAGGACGTCGGCCACCCGCACACCCACGCGAGCGACCTTGTCCTGGTAGGCGGGCCCGATACCCCGGCCCGTGGTTCCGATCTTGGCCTTGCCCAGGAACCGCTCGGTGACCTTGTCGATGGCCACGTGGTACGGCATGATCAAGTGCGCGTCCGCGCTGATCATCAGGTCACTGGTGTCGACACCACGAGCCTCGAGGCCGGAGAGCTCGTTGAGCAGCACACCCGGGTCCACCACCACGCCGTTGCCGATCACGTTGCGCAGGCCTGGCGTGAGGATCCCGGATGGGATGAGGTGCAGGGCGAAGTCCTGTCCGTCGGGCAGCACTACTGTATGGCCGGCGTTGTTGCCGCCCTGGTAGCGCACCACCCACTGCACCTGCCCCCCGAGGAGGTCGGTGGCCTTGCCTTTGCCTTCGTCGCCCCACTGGGCGCCGATCAGCACGATCGCCGGCATGTGAAAACTCCAGTCCTATGCCCATCACCGCGGCGGGGAGGGTAACCGATCCCGTGAGCACGATCGATTCCACAGTGGTGCTGCTGACCTGCTCGGATGACGGTCAGGCACGTCCGCTTGGGGTCAACAGTAGTGGTCTGGTGGCCGGGGTGCCCGAGGTCGCCCTGCCCACCAGACCGGACAGAACCGCTGTCGACCCCGTGCTCGCCGAACTCGAGCCACAGCGAGTGGTCGTGGCGGGCACCGATGCCGATCTCGCGGCCGTGCTGACACGGCTGCTGCGCACCGACCGGCTGGCGGTCGAGGTCGCCTACCTGCCCGCCGTCCGGTCGGCGGCGACGGCCGCGTGGGGCCTCCCGACCGGGGAGAACGCACTCCGCCTCGCGCTCACCGGTGCGGCGTCGCCCGCCCCCCTCGTCCGCGACGACGCCGGTGGGGTGCTCGTCGGGCGTGCGGAAATTCACGATCTGGCCGGTGAGTGCTACTGCGACTCGGTTCTGGTGCTCCGCGGCAGGACACGGCGACTGGTGGTCACGCCGGGGCCGGCCGGCATCGCCGTACGCGCCGGCTGGACCGGACGGACCCCGGACGGGCGCGAGCGCGCGGTGGCGCCGAGGGCCTCGCGCGGCCGGGGCTCGGCGCTGGGCAGGGCGGTGCAGGTGGGCTGCGAGCCGGCCACCGTCATCAACGACGGTGTGGCCCATCCGCGCCAGGTGCCACGCTGGACCTGGTACCGCCACACGCAGGACTGGTTGCTCGTGCGTCCCGCAGTGGCGGGTGGGCGGCCGCGATCGTGAGCACCCTGGCCCCGGCAGCACCGGAGAGCTGCGGGGATCAGGCCGCCGGGCGCTCGTGGTAGGTGTCGACGTACTCCTGGTGGGACAGTCCGGCGATCGCGTCCATGATCTCGTCGGTCACCGCGCGGCGGATCATGCCCGAGCCCTCCAGACCCTCGTAGCGGGAGAAGTCGAGCGGCTCACCGAAGTGGACCGTCACGCGGCGCAGGCGCGGGAAGCGCGCCCCGACGGGCTGCACCCGCTCGGTGCCGATCAACGCGACCGGGACGACGGGAGCACCCGTGCTCAGCGCCAGCGCGGCCACGCCCGTGTGGCCGCGGTGCAGCCGGCCGTCGAGGGAGCGAGTGCCTTCGGGGTAGATCGCGAACGCGCCCCCGTCGTCGAGCACGGTGCGGGCGGCCTGCAGCGCCGCGAGCCCGGCCTTGGCGTTGGCGCGGTCGACGGGAACGTAGCCCAGCGCCGAGAGGAACGACGCGAACGCACGTCCGCGTAGCCCGGTGCCCCTGAAGTACTCGGCCTTACCGAGGAACGAGACGGGACGGCCTGCGGTCAGCGCGATCACGGCGGTGTCGACGGCGGCCCGGTGGTTGGCCGCGATGATCACCGGACCGAAGCGAGGGACCCGCTCCGCACCGTGCACGACCGGACGGAAGAGAAATCGGACGAACGGTGCGAGGAGCCAGCGAACGACCAGATGCACGCGCCGAGAACGTCGGCTGCGGACGACAGGTTCCCGCAGCGCGGCAATTGGGACCCACGATCACCCG
>DASYES010000102.1:0-5199 GCA_036498885.1 Pseudonocardia sp. | reverse complement strand
GATCTGATTCGGCGACCCCCACCCCTGCGAAGGCCGCTGCTGGAAGAGTCCGAGCGAGTCGCGGTCACCGTAGTTGATGTTGCGCAGCGTGGACTCCTGCATCGCCGTGGCGAGCGCGACGAGCCAGGCCCGTGGCGGGGCACCCATGTCCCGGGCGGTCTGGATGATGGTGGCGGCGTTTCGCCGCTGCTCCTCGCTCAGGTTGCTCGCCCGGATCCCGGAGCTGCCCCCTGCGAGCCCGGCGTCACATGGGCCGTACGACTGCGAACGGCCGGCCCCACCCCCCGTGCTGAACAGGACGAACCCGACTCCGAGGAACAACCCCAATGCGGCCGCAATCGCGACGAACGGGATGAGGAGCCGCAGCGGTCGGAGTAGGTTCATCGCCGGTCCACGGCCGTCAGGTCCGGTCGTAGCCGGCGACCCGCCAGCCCTCGGTGTCGGTATCGACCACGAGGACGAGCAGGGTGAGTGCGTCCGTGGGCACCGCGACCTGCACCGAACGTGGGGAGACCCGCACCGCGCGCGGCTCCCCGGTGACCCGGGTGGCCGGGATGTTGCCGGGGTCGACGCCGCTGAGCACCCCGAGGTACTCGTCGGTCGTGGTGGACCGCAGACCGTCGAGCCACTCGTCGGCGGTGGTGCCGGACGGCGGCCGCACCCACGCGGCTGACCAGCGGGCCGCCACCGAGAGGGCGGCCGCGGGGGCTTGCGAGAGCGGCAGGTTCTTCGGCTCGAGTTCCGGCACGGGCGGTAGTGCCGTCGGGGCAGGCGCCAGCGGGACGGCAGGCGATCCCGGGGGCCGTGGCGCCGAGGAAGCGGGTTTCGAGGAGGATTCCGGGCCGGTGAGCAGGCCTCGCTCGTTCGAGCCGCCGGCGAGCGAGGTGACACCGAAGCTGACCCCGCCTGCCACCGCGACGACCACGATCACCGTGATCACGAGCCGGGCCGGCGACTGCAGTGGCCACTGCCAGATCCCGCGGTAGGCAGCAGCCCGCCCGCGCGGTGACCTAATCGGCACGGCTGGTCCCGCCGCTCGGGCTGTAGGCCGCCGGCGCCGAACGCGGCCGATAGATGCGGTAGACCGGGACGCCGTCGACCAGTTCGGCCTGCACCGGACGCGCTGCGCCCGGGCGCAGCGGCACGGAGTCCGGGCGGCGGTAGATCACGCGGTCGTCGACCTCACCGGGATCGGCCCAGCTCGGTCTCGACCCACCGGCGCGCGCACCGCTGGGCCCGATGGGAAGGGCCGGGCGGCGGGCTGCCGGAACGAGCAGGGGGGCAGGCTGCACGTCGGACTCCGCGCGCCGGCGCGCCGGCCGGGCGCCCTGCTGGGTGGGGATCCGGATGCCCGGCTCGGCCTCCGGACGCCCGCCATCGGGGTACGGGTAGGCCGACGCCGCATCGCGCCGCTCGTTCCACCACCGGGACTGCCGGTCCTCGGTGGGCCCGCCGCGCATGCGCAGCCAGACCCGGGACATCGGCCCGGAGCCCGCGCCCGGCACGATCCCGCCGAACTGGTCGCGGGTGAGCGACACCATCGACACGAGCCGCCGGAACGGTCGGGCCACAGCCCAGAGGACCACCGTGACCACGCCCGTGACGAGCAGCCCGAGCCAGAGATCGACACCGCTGCCGGGCCGGAACAGCGACACCACCAGCAGCGCGTGGAGCCCGGCCAGCGCCCCCACGACCAGGGTGTTCACGATCGCGGCACCGGCGACGCGAAGCACCGCCGGGAGGATGTCGGGCTTGAGCACGGCCACCACGGCGACCGCGGGCGCGGTCATCACCAGTAGCCGCAGCAGCAGCATCGCCACCAGCACAAGCACCTTGGACAGCAGCTGGAACAGCGCGATGCACAGCGCCTGCACCACCGCCAGGATCCCGGCCCCGATGCGGCTCCCGGACGTGCCCTGGAAATAGGAGTACCGGTCGCCCATGCGACCTGCGAGCGCGGCGAAGTCGGCCTTCTTCTGCTCGGCGAGCTGCACCGTGTCGCGGCCTTCGGCGACCTCGGGCTTCGTGAAGGTCTGCGCGCGCAGCAGGTCGCGACCGAGCTCCTTCGCCTGTGGCACGTCGGGGGAGCCGAACTCGCCGCGCAGCCAGTTCTGGTAGATCACCTGATCGACCAGAACGGTCGGCAGGGTGTCCCGGTTGCCGAGCCCGACCTGGCCGAGGAAACCCTGCTGCATGTCGGTGACTCCGTTGAGCAGCAGAGGGTCGGCCGCCTTCGCCCAGTCGATCGGAGCGAGGTAGGCCGCCGAGCCGATGAGAAGGGCGAGCGCCGCGAACGCGGCGCGCTGAGTCTGCCGGGCGAGGTCCCCGCGCAGCGCGAGCACGAGCAGCAGCACCGCGAGGATCAGCAGCACCGGACCGATGAACGTGGTGAACACGGCTTGGTACATCGCCCGGGTGCCATCGCTGATCAGCTGGTCGAGCGGGGCGAGCACCTCTCCACCGTCGGCGATCAGGTAGTGGGCCCAGTTGACCCCGGCGACGAGGAACTTCGCGACGTTGAAGGTCTGGTTCCCCAGCCACGTGTCGGTGGAGGTGGCCGGGTTGACGACCGAGCCTGCGCAGCCGAGGTCGTAGTTGTGCCAGACGAGACCGGCGTACCCGACCTCGTCGTAGACGCTGCCGGGCTCACCCACTCCGTAGGTCGGCGGATCGAGCGAACCGACCAGTCCGGTGCCGGGACGGTCCGGCTCGGGCGACTCCTTGCAGTCCAGCGACTGCGCGAAGGCAGGCTGTCCGATCAGCACCGACCCCGCGACGAGACCGACGACGATCCCCAGGGCCACCCGGCGACGTGGCCGGACGTCACCGCGCCTGCGGCGCCGGCGTCGGCGATCAACCAGAACGGCTGCGCCCAGCACCAGCGCCACCGGCAGCCAGGCTGCGACCGGTGGAGGCCCCCCGGGCATCACCGACGGGCCTCCCCGACCGCCCGGACACGCTCCTGGCCCTGGCCGGCGGTACGTCCGCCGCCGTTGTCGTCGGTGGGGTGGCGGTCGTCGCCGCCGCTGTCGGCGTCGCCGAGGAGATCGAGCTCCTCGTCGTCGAGGAGCTCGTTGACCGCACCACGGGCGGAGCCGGTGTCCGGCCGGTTCACCGTGAGCAGATCGTCAGGGTCGTCGATGTCGGCGAACTCGTCGTCGAGGTCGTCACCGAGCATCGCGTGGTCACGTTCGCGCCCGGGAGCGGGGCGGAACATGTGGGCCGGCACGGCGGAGTCGCGGGGAGCGGGCTCGTCGGGAGCGCGGACCGCCGCGGCAGCGGTGCGGCCCGACACGGCTCGCGTGACCACCCGGCTGGCGTCGGGGTTGGTGTCGAGAGCCTCGCGGACGTGTTCGAGGTGCGGCGCCTCGAGGTCGATCCGGATCTTCTCCACGCCACCGTGCCCGTCGGCGAAGATGAACTGGCGCGGGGTGTCGTCGGGCCGGTCGTCGTGGCGGGGCCGGGGCGACAGCGTGCCGAGCATCTGCTCGTATCCCACGTCCGTGGGCACCTTCAGCAGGCGCAGTGCCTCGCCCTGTGCCTCCTCGTCGTCGGTACGCCCGACGAACACGGCGTTGACGAGCGAGGCGAACCCGGACACCCGCAGAAGATCGCCTGCGAGCTGCGATGCGAACAGCGCGCGGACGTTGAACTTGCGCGAGTCGCGGGCGAGCCGGTCGATGAGCACCTTGCCCGTGGGCACCTGGGACAGGAAGTGGGTCTCGTCGAGCGCCACTCCCTTGCGGAGGTTGCGGTCGGCGTCGTAGATCGTGCGCTGGGTGAGCCAGGACGCCAGGTTGAGCAGCTCGACGGCGAGGGACTCACCGTCGGTCCACTCCTCCCGTGGACTGCCGGGCCGGGGCAGCGTCATCCCCTGCATGGTGAGGACGGTGAGGCGGTAGTCCCGCTCGGCCTGCCATGGGTCGTCGCGGGTGGTATCGGGGAACAGCAGCGCCGCCTGGGGAAGCTCGCGGCGCTCCTCCAGGAAGTCGGCCACCACCCCGGCGTGCTCCTCGCCCTCACGCGCGTGGCGGCGCAGCGCGTCGATCACCTGGCCCGGGTGCCGGTCGGTGGCACCACCGACCTCACGGACCGCGCGGAGCAGCACGATGCGGGTGTGCGGGAGCCGCGCCACGTCGTAGGGCAACAGCCCCGTGAGCACGTCCAGGACGAGCCGTCGTCTCGTGGCCGCTGCGAGGGAGCGCTCACGGCGCCACGCCCGCTCGGGGTCCTCCTCGTCGGCGAAGTGGTCGGCGCGTGGCTCGGCGACCACCCGGTACGGGTTGAGGATGCCGGGATCCGCGCGGAGCAGGTTGATGTGCCGGGAGAACGGGGCGAGCTCGGGTAGCCGGGTGAGCTCGGCGAGCGGGCCCGACGGGTCGAGCACCGTCCACCGTGCACCGGACCGCAGTGTCTTGTAGACGATCAGGCCGGTCAGGAAGGACTTGCCCGATCCCAGCCCGCCGACCACGGCGGTGAGCCCGGAGGCCCGGCGCACCTCCTGCGCGAGCCAGGGGTCCCACGCCACCGGACGCCGGGTGGCCGTGCAGGTCTCGCCGATCATGATGCCGCGCCGGTCGCCGACCGACGCGGTGGCCGCGGGAACGGCGGACGCGGCCCACGTGACCGAACCGCGCCGCCGGTAGGCGGTGGACGCGAGCGGCTCCCCGGGGATGAACTCACGGGCGAAGCGGTACTGCGCCTCCGGGTGCTCGATCTGCACCTTCGGCCGGTAGACCTCGAGCACCTGCTGCGCCCGGCTCACCGCCTCCGCCTCGTCCTTGCCTGCGACCGCGATCCGCCACCAGCCGTAGAGGCGGGTGTTGAGCTGGGTGAGCCCGGTGGTCAGCTCGTCCTCGACCTCCAGCACGCGGTCGGCCTGGCGGGCCAGCGACATCGGCGGATCGAGGTCGTGGTCGTGCGTGTAGTGCCGGATCTGGCTGCGGACCTTGCCCATCTGTCGCTGCAGCTCGCCGGCCACCTCCTCGGGGCGGCGGACATAGATGCGAGCCGACCAGTCCACGGGGAACGGGAGCCGGTCGGAATGCTGCATCCACGGGTCGTCGACCTCGGGAATGCGCAGCCCCTCCATCAACCCGACCGACAGCACGGCGACGTTGCGGGAGACGGTCTGCGTGCGTAGCCGGCCGATCACCCGGACCGTGGGCGCGTAGGGCTCCTGGTACATCTCGACGCCGT
>DASYES010000101.1:0-6596 GCA_036498885.1 Pseudonocardia sp. | reverse complement strand
ACTGCAACCCGGAGACCGTCTCCACCGACTACGACACGGCCGACCGGCTCTACTTCGAGCCGCTCACCTTCGAGGACGTGCTCGAGGTCGTCCACGCAGAGCAGAGCAGTGGCACCGTGGCGGGCGTCCTGGTGCAGCTGGGCGGCCAGACGCCGCTCGGGCTCGCCCAGCGGCTGACGGCGGCGGGTGTACCCGTCGTCGGCACGTCGGCCGCGGCCATCGACCTCGCCGAGGACCGCGGGGCGTTCGGCGAGGTCCTGCGCAATGCGGGCCTCCCGGCGCCGGCCTTCGGCATGGCCACCTCCTTCGACGAAGCCCGTGAGATCGCCGAGCGGATCGGCTACCCGGTGCTCGTCCGGCCCTCGTACGTACTGGGCGGGCGCGGAATGGAGATCGTCTACGACGACGAGACGCTCGCCGCGTACATCTCCCGGGCCACCGAGATCAGCCCGGAGCGCCCGGTCCTCGTCGACCGTTTCCTCGACGACGCGGTCGAGATCGACGTCGACGCGCTGTGCGACGGCACCGAGGTCTTCCTCGGAGGCGTGATGGAGCACATCGAGGAGGCCGGCATCCACTCCGGCGACTCCTCCTGCGCCCTGCCGCCCATCACCCTGGGCCGCTCGGTGCTGGAGCAGGTGCGCCGCTCCACCGAGGCGATCGCGCACGGCGTGGGCGTTCGTGGGCTGCTCAACGTCCAGTACGCGCTGCACGGCGAGACCTTGTACGTGCTGGAGGCCAACCCGCGTGCGTCGCGCACCGTGCCGTTCGTGTCCAAGGCGACGGCCGTGCCGCTGGCCAAGGCGGCGGCACGGATCATGCTCGGCGCGTCGATCGCGCAGCTCCGCGAGGAGGGGCTGCTTCCCGCCGAGGGCGACGGTGGCGAGTTGCCGCCCGACGCCCCGATCGCCGTCAAGGAGGCGGTGCTCCCGTTCCACCGCTTCCGCACCCGCGACGGTGAGGGCGTCGACTCGCTGCTCGGCCCGGAGATGAAGTCGACGGGCGAGGTGA
Organism: Pseudonocardia sp.; assembly: GCA_036498885.1. Taxonomy (GTDB): domain Bacteria; phylum Actinomycetota; class Actinomycetes; order Mycobacteriales; family Pseudonocardiaceae; genus Pseudonocardia. Next base: position 5,585 of record DASYES010000101.1, on the reverse strand, counting down.
TGGGTTTCGATGCCGCCTTCGGTGCCGCGTTCGCCAAGTCGCAGGCCGCGGCCTACGGCTCGTTGCCCACCTCGGGGCGCGTGTTCGTATCGATCGCCGACCGGGACAAGCGGGCGATGGTGTTCCCGGCGCTGCGGCTCGCGGCCCTCGGCTTCGAAGTGCTGGCCTCGGAGGGCACGGCCGATGTGCTGCGCCGGCACGGGGTGGCCACCACCGTGGTGCGCAAGCACTTCGAGGGGGGCGAGACGATCATCGACATGATCCTCGCGGGCGAGGTCGACATGATTATCAACACCCCGTACGGCAATTCCGGGCCGCGGGTGGACGGTTACGAGATCCGAGCGGCCGCCGTGTCGCGCGGCGTCCCGTGCGTCACCACCGTGCAGGGCGCTGCGGCTGCGGTGCAGGGGATCGAGGCGATGATCGGCGGCACGATCGGGGTGCGGTCGCTGCAGGACGCACACGCGGCCCTGCGAAAGGCGCGCTCGTGACCGCCGACGTTTCCGCGGAGGCGGAGTCATGACCGCCGACGTGCTCGTTTCCGCGGAGGCGGCGTCATGACCGTCCAGGACGGTGCGAGATTCGGCGAACGGCTTGCCGAGACAACCTCCCGGTACGGGAGGTTGTGCGTCGGGATCGACCCGCACCCGGGGCTGCTGGCCGAGTGGGGCCTCACCGACGACCCGGACGGACTCGACCGATTCGCGATGACGTGTGTGGAGGCGCTCGCCGGGCACGTCGCCGTGGTCAAGCCCCAGTCGGCGTTCTTCGAGCGGCACGGCTCGGCCGGGATCGTGGTTCTGGAACGCGTGCTGATGGCGCTCGCGGAGAGTCCGACCCTCACGCTGCTCGATGCCAAGCGCGGGGACATCGGCTCGACGATGGACGGGTACGCGGACGCTTACCTGGCGATCGGCGCCCCCCTGGCCGCCGACGCTCTCACGCTCTCGCCCTACCTCGGTTTCGGCTCGCTGGCCCCGGCGCTCGACGCCGCTACCGGCGCCGGGCGAGGCGCGTTCGTGCTGGCCCGGACGTCCAACCCGGAGGGCGGGGAGGTGCAGCTCGCGGAGTGGGCGGGTCGCAGCGTCGCCCAGGCCGTGGTGGACGCCGCAGCCGCCCGCAACACCGAGGTCGCGCCGCTCGGCGACGTCGGAGTGGTGATCGGGGCCACGATCGACCACGGCCTCGACCTGTCGCAGCTGAACGGCGCGGTGCTCGCACCCGGGCTCGGCGCGCAGGGCGCCGGTCCGGCGGACATCAGGGCCCGCTTCGCCGCCGTGAGCGGGATCGTGCTGCCCGCGGCGGCCAGATCGGTGTTGTCGGCCGGGCCGGATCCTCTCGACGTTCGTGCGTCGGCTGAGCGGCTGCGTGACGATCTGGCGTGAGCACGTCGGTTCGGGACGAATCGGACGTGTTCTCCCGAGATCACTTCACAAGCCGAGCGCGTTAGTTGCTGTTGACAGCATCTGCAGTATTTGGACACCCGTCAGGGGGACGGTATCCACCGTGCGGTGAACGGGCGGGTCGTATACCCGTTCCCGTCCTTTCACGTGGTATCGGTGAGATGTGTGTCAGCCGAAAGAACCTCCAGGTGGCACCCCCCGTTTCCCCTTCCGTGGTAGGCGTGAGTACGTTCGGTGATAGCCGCGGCACGCCCGCGACGGTGGTGAGGATGCGCCCTGATTCCAGGCCGCACGAGGAAAGACGGAGGAGACCGTGGCCCTTCCCCAGCTGACCGAGGAACAGCGCGCAGCAGCCTTGGAGAAGGCGGCTGCGGCGCGCCGGGCCCGGGCCGAGCTGAAGGACCGGCTCAAGCGCGGGGGAACCACCCTTGGGGAGGTTCTCAAGCAGTCCGACACTGATGAGGTGCTGGGCAAGATGAAGGTCTCGGCGTTGCTCGAGGCCATGCCAGGCGTCGGCAAGGTCCGTGCCGCTCAGATCATGGAGCGGCTCGAGATTGCGCCGTCGCGTCGACTGCGGGGCCTCGGCGACCGGCAGCGCAAGGCGCTGCTGGCCGATTTCGAGTCCTGAGCGAGCTTGCGAGCTCAGGATCAGTAGCCGCACGGGCCCGCACGGGCGGAGGGGCCGGCTGGTAGTCCTGGCCGGTCCCTCCGGCGTCGGCAAAAGCAGCGTGGTCACGAGGCTGCGCGCGCAGCTACCCACGCTGTACTTCAGTGTTTCCGCCACCACCAGAGACCCTCGCGCCGGTGAGATCGACGGCGTGCATTACCGCTTCGTCGGGCCGTCGGGCTTCGACGATCTGATCGAGCGCGGAGAGCTGCTCGAATGGGCCGAGGTCCACGGCGGCCTGCAGCGCTCCGGCACCCCTCGCGGGCCCGTGGAGCAGGCGCTCGCCGCCGGACGCCCGGTGCTCGTCGAGGTCGACCTGCAAGGCGCACGGGCCATCAAGGCCGCCGTTCCGGAAGCCATCACGGTCTTCCTGGAGCCGCCCTCCTTCGAGGAATTGGCCCGGCGCCTGCGCGCGCGTGGCACCGAGTCGCAGCCGCAGTTCGAGCGTAGGCTCGAAACCGCGCGCGAGGAGATGGCCGCCCGCCGCGAGTTCGACGTGGTCGTGGTCAACGACGAGTTGAAGGACGTTGCGGCGCAGTTGGTAGAATTGTTGGTCGACCCGACTCACGTCGACCCGTCGCTCGCTCGACCCGTCCGTGACCCGGTCCCGACGCCCGACCACACCCAGGAGTCTTCTTCGTGAGCATGCCGCTGACCGCCGCTGTAGCCGGTGCCACCCCCGAGGGCATCACCAACCCGCCCATCGACGACCTGCTCGACCAGGTCAGCTCGAAGTACGCGCTGGTGATCTACGCAGCCAAGCGCGCCCGTCAGATCAACGACTACTACTCACAGCTCGGCGAGGGCCTGCTCGAGTACGTCGGGCCGCTCGTGGAGCCCGGCGCGCGTGAGAAGCCGCTCTCGATCGCCATGCGCGAGATCCAGGCCGGGCTGCTCGAGCACACCGAGGGCGAGCAGTAACCCTCGATCTCCTGTCGCGAGGTCGGACATGAACTCCCTGACTCCGCCCCGGGTGCTGCTCGGGGTGGCCGGCGGTATCGCGGCCTACAAGAGCGCCGAGCTGCTGCGCAGGCTCACTGAGACCGGCCATTCGGTGCGGGTGCTGCCCACCGCGTCCGCCCTGGAGTTCGTCGGCGCCGCCACGTTCGAGGCGCTCTCGGGGCAGCCGGTGCACACGGGCGTGTTCACCGATGTGCCGTCGGTGCCGCACGTGAAACTCGGCCAGGAGGCCGACCTCGTGGTGGTGGCGCCCGCCACCGCCGATCTGATGGCCCGTGCCGCCTCCGGTCGCGCCGACGACCTGCTCACGGCGTCGCTGCTCACCGCTCGGTGCCCGGTGGTGTTCGCCCCGGCCATGCACACCGAGATGTGGGAGCACCCGGCGACGCGTGCCAACGTCGAACTGTTGCGCTCTCGTGGCGTCGTCGTCCTTGAGCCCGCGTCGGGCCGCCTCACCGGGAAGGACTCCGGCGCGGGACGGCTGCCCGATCCCGTCGAGATCGCCGAGTTCGCCCGCCTGCTCCTCGAGCGTGGCGACGCGCTGCCCCGTGACCTGGTCGGCCGTCGTGTCGTCGTGTCCGCAGGGGGCACCCGCGAGGCGCTCGACCCCGTGCGCTTCCTCGGCAACCGATCCTCGGGCCGGCAGGGCTACGCGATCGCCCGGGTGGCCGCGCAGCGCGGAGCGGCCGTCACGCTCGTCGCGGCACATACCGCCGATCTCGGCGATCCTGCCGGTGTCGATGTCGTCCGCGTCGGCTCTGCGCTGGAGCTTCGCGACGCCATGCGCGCGGCGGCCAAGGGTGCCGACGCCGTGGTGATGAACGCGGCGGTGGCCGACTTCCGGCCCAGCGCCCTTGCCGGCCACAAGATCAAGAAGGACGGGAACGAGCCACCTCCGCTCGCTCTCACCCTCAATCCCGACATCCTCATCGAGCTCGTGGGGGCGCGTGAGCCCGGCCAGATCGTGGTCGGCTTCGCCGCCGAGACCGGTGACGCCACCGGGGACGCGTTGCACCACGGCCGGGCGAAGCTCGCCCGCAAGGGCTGTGACCTGCTCGTCGTCAACGCGGTGGGCGACGGCAAGGCTTTCGAGGTGTCCGAGAACTCCGGATGGCTACTCGGTGCCGACGGCAGCGAGAGCGCGCTCGGGCCGGGTTCCAAGGCACTGCTGGCCGCTCACCTCTGGGACGCAGTGGCGGCCCGCCTCTGACTCGAGGCCTCGGTGGGCGGTCAGCCGCGGGCCTCGGTCCGCGGCCTGGGCGTGAGGGCCACGTTCTGGTCCGGCGCGCTCGGCGCGGGGCCGGCCACAGCGGTCTCGGCCGAGGAGACGTACTGCAGTGCAGCCCATCCACCCAGGTCCGTCAGCTCGACGTACCTGCCGTGGGTCGCGCCGAGCCGTGTCTGCGAGCGAGCCCGGCACAGCGCCACGACCGGCGCGCCTGCGTCCGGCTCGGCGCGCACGTTGACGTTCTCGACGCACCTGCCGGGCGGGGTCGTTGTGGCCGTTCCGGCGACCAGTCCCATGAGGCCGGCGGCCCCCACCGCCACCACGGCGCCGACCGCCGCCGTGCGGCGCCCCGGCCGGTACTCGAATGCGGTGGGGGCCTTCATCATCGGGTTCCTCCCCAGGGTGGGCATGCGTTGCGGCGGGCGTCCACCGCTCCCAACGAGGAGTCGCGGAATCGATCCGGGTGAGGGACCGAATTCACCGGAAAGAGTGATCGCGCCCCATTATCGGTCCTGCGATCACCGTGCGTCAGAAGCCGAGTGGTGGGCTACACCTCGCAGGTTGCGCGTGTGGGTCGACTAGGCTCGACGGTCGGAGATCACCTGAGCAGCGGTCGCGAGAGCGGCGATCGAGCGATTACGGACGGAGTACGGCGTGGCGAACGCAGGCCGGCGGTTGTTCACCAGCGAGTCGGTGACCGAGGGGCACCCGGACAAGATGTGCGACGCCATCAGCGACACGGTGCTCGACGCGCTCCTCGCTCAGGACCCCCGCAGCCGTGTGGCCGTCGAGACGCTGGTCACCACGGGCCAGGTGCATGTGGCCGGAGAGGTCACCACCAGCGCCTACGCCGACATTCCCACGCTGGTGCGGGACAAGGTCCTCGAGATCGGCTACGACTCGTCGGCGAAGGGCTTCGACGGGGCGTCCTGCGGGGTGAACGTGGCGATCGGCGCCCAGTCGGCCGACATCGCCCAGGGCGTCGACACCGCCTACGAGAGCCGCGTCGAGTCGAGCGAGGACGAGATCGCCCGTCAGGGCGCAGGCGACCAGGGCCTCATGTTCGGCTACGCCAACACCGACACCCCGGAGTTGCTGCCGCTCCCGATCGCGCTCGCCCACCGGCTGGCCCGCAGGCTCACCGAGGTCCGCAAGTCCGGCGTGCTGCCCTACCTGCGTCCGGACGGCAAGACCCAGGTCACCATCGAGTACGACGGCGACAAGGCCGTGCGCCTCGACACGGTCGTGGTCTCGAGCCAGCACGCCGCCGACATCGACCTCGACGGCATGCTCGCCCCCGACATCCGCGAGTACGTCGTGGACCCGG
>DASYES010000100.1:0-1901 GCA_036498885.1 Pseudonocardia sp. | reverse complement strand
GCCGCCTCGCTCTCGACGGACGCCGCGCCCGGTGGACCACCGTCATCGGCTCGTCCGCCATCGGAGTCGTCGCGACTCGCCCCCTCGTCCGCGCCGCCCCGTTCCGGACGCTCGAAGTCGCGGCTCCCGACCGCTCGCAGCACGGACCCGTTGGACCCCAGGCCGCCCCGGCTCGCACCGGAACGCCCCGTGCGTCCGCGGCGGGTGCCGGACGGGCCACCCGACCGGTCGGGACCAGTGCGCCGGGTGGTGGCGGGCCACCCTGCCCCGCTGAGCCCGGAACCCGTCCGGCCGCCGGCTGAACCATTGCCGCCGGATCGGCCGTCGCCGAGGTCGCCGAGGATGTCAGCGCCAGACAGGTCACCACTCAGGACATCGCCGACCATGGCGTCGCGGCCGCCGAGCACCCCCCGCCAGATCGGGCTGTCCTCGGCCAGGCCGTCGACGGGCTGCCGGAACGACGGACGGCTCGTGGCGAGCGGCCCGGTGTCGGTCATGCTCCACGGAGAACGCTCCAGCTCCGCCGGGACGTCCACGAGATCGGGCCACGTGGGCTCGGGTGTGCGCCGCGGGGCGATCTCCTCCGCCGTGTCACCGCCCGAGTTGCTCCGGACCTGCACCAGCACCGCGCCGGCGCCCGGCACCACGCCGGAGCGCAGGTTGTGGACGCCGTCCACGAGGTCGGACGGGACGGGGCTGCCTTCGAGCACGAGCACGCCCGGGGTGTCCTGTCGCGGCAGCAGCCGGTCGGTCCAGGTGGCGGCGTCGGCGCCGGACAGCTCGATCCCGCTGCCGGGCACGATCAGCCCGACCGAGCCGAACAGGAACACCGCCCACTGGTCGCCGCTGGTCGCGACGGTGCCGAACCTCAGGCCAGAGCCCGGCGCGTCGGGCCCACCGAGCCACATCGCCAGTCGCCGGGCCACGGTGCGGCCGGGATCCGGACCCGCGGTGGACGCGCAGACGTCCAAGAGGCGGCGCAGTACGGCGCGGTCCTCGCACTCGGCCACGCAGATCAGGCCGGGCCAGCGTCCGACCACCCCGCCACCGGGCACCACGGCGGCCCGTAGCGCGTCGAACTCCATTCGGGTCTACCTCCTCCCGCGGAACCGCCGGTGCACGATCTGCCGACGGCGAGGGGCACGGCACAGAGTCCGGATCCGAGCGTCACGCGTGGGGAGCGCCGCTGGATCGTCGTGCCGCAGCCTCGCGTCCGCTGCGTCGAGCACCGGCAGACCGCGTTCACGGCGACGCGGGGGATCAGGGTTGCTCACGCATACCCGTCCTCTCGCACCGCCCGACGTCACACGGGCACAGAAGATCATGTGCAGCGCCGACCCGCCAGGGTCGATCGCTACTGCTTTCGCACCAGATCGGCGAGTTGTTCCACTGCGCCGTTCAGCGGTATCTCGATTCGGTCACCGCTGCGCCTGTCCTTCACCTCGACGACACCGTTCGCCAGCCCTCGACCCACGACGACGATGGTCGGGATGCCGATCAGCTCGGCGTCGGCGAACTTGACACCTGGCGACGCCTTGCGGTCGTCGAGCAGGACGCGCAGGCCAACCGCGTCGAGAGCAGCGGCCAGCTGCTCGCCGCCTGCCACGAGCTCGTCGGTCTTGCCTGCGATGACGACGTGCACGTCCGCCGGGGCGACGCCGCGCGGCCAGATCAGGCCCGACTCGTCGTAGCTCTGCTCCGCGATGACCGCGACGAGCCGCGAGACGCCGATGCCGTAGGAGCCCATCGTGATCCGTGCGGGCTTGCCGTCGGGACCGAGTGCGTCGAGCGAGGCGGCGTCGGCATACTTGCGCCCGAGCTGGAACACGTGCCCGATCTCGATGCCGCGGGCCGCCTGCAGCGGGCCCGAGCCGTCGGGAGCGGGGTCGCCCTCGCGCACC
>DASYES010000099.1:0-2097 GCA_036498885.1 Pseudonocardia sp. | reverse complement strand
CCTCGTGATGGCGTCCACGAGCGCCCACGCCTCGACGACGAATGCCACGACCGAGAGTGCCACGAAGAAGTAATTGAGCGGGGTGTACACCCCGTTACCTAGTACGGAGACCACGGATCTAAACTACCCGCCGCCGCAACTAGGCGGGATCGGACGGCTCATCCGCCGCCGCGGCGGGCGGGGTGTCCTCCGGGGCGGGCGGGGCAGCCGCGTCGGCGGGCGGCGTGTCCTCCGGGGCGGGCCGGTCGCGGACGACCGCGACGACCTCGGCCGTAGGCGGCTTCTGGCTTTCCCTGCGGAACGACTCGTAGATCTCGATGAGGACCTGCTTCTGCCGCTCGGTGAGCTGCGGGTCGGTTAGCAGGGCCGCCCTGACGCCGGAATCGCCCGGGCGGTCCTCAAGGATGCCCGCCTGCACGTAGAGCGCCTCGGCGGAGATGCGCAGCCCCTTGGCGATCTGCTGCAGGATCTCCGCGCTCGGCTTGCGGAGCCCGCGCTCGACCTGGCTGAGGTAAGGATTCGAGACGCCGGCCTGCTCGGCCAGCTGGCGCAGCGAGATCTTCGCCTGTTCCCGCTGCTGCCTGATGTAGTCCCCGATGCTGTTCATGTTCGCCACAACCCCATGCTAGCTCGCCTGCTTGCAGTTGCAAATTTTTAGCAAGCGCTTGTCAGGTGACAGGAACCGACACGAGGTGCGTCCTGGCGAACGCCAAGGTCTCCGCGAGGTCGGCCAGCCTGTCTTCCTTGGTCGGAGCGCGCCGGGTGTTCACCTCGGCCACGACCATGCCCCGGTAGCCGGTGGCGGCGACGCCGCGCAGCAGCTCGGCGCAAGGCTGCTTGCCCCGCCCGGGAACCAGGTGCTCGTCGGGAACCGGGCCGTTCGACACGCCCGTGCCGTCGGCGAGGTGGATATGCGCGAGCCGGGCGCCCAGGTCATTGGCCATGACGATCGCGTCCGACGCGGACGCCGCGGTGTGCGAGAGGTCAAGCGTGACGTTCGGGACGTCGAGCTTGGTGGGATCCCAGTGCGGCGTGTACCCGGACACCTCGCTGGTGCCCGCCCTGATCGGGAACATGTTCTCGACCGCGAAGACAACGTCGGTCTCTTCCGACATCCGCGAGATGCCCTGCTCGAACCCGCGGGTGTACTCCCGCTGCCAGCGGAACGGCGGGTGGACCACGACGGTCTTCGCACCGACCCGTTCGGCGAGGTCCTTGGCCCGCACCAGCTTGGACCATGGCTCGCGGCCCCAGACAAGCTGGGTAAGCAGCAGGCCGGGGGCGTGCACGGCCAGCACCGGCACCTGGTGGTAGTCGACGAGCCGCGCGAGGGCGTCGCCAGACTGGCTGACGGGGTCGGTGTAGACCATCACCTCGAGCCCGTCGTAGCCGAGACGCGCGGCCGCCTCGAAGGCGTCGGTGGTTCGTTCTGGATAGACGGACGAGGTTGAGAGCACGACGGGAATCGCGGGCAGTCCGGACAAGGCCTGTCGTCCCTCCTCCCGACGTTCGGTGGTCACCAGACTCAGCTTATGCCCCGAGGCGAGCCGATCTCCCGGGGCGGCGTCCGGCCGACGCACTGAATGTCGGTGCCCGCCGATATGGTGCGGCCATGGCGAAGTCAACGGCGGCCTTCCGCTGCACCGAGTGCGGCTGGCAGACGGCTAAGTGGGTCGGCCGGTGCGGGGAGTGCCAGGCGTGGGGCACGGTCGAGGAGGCGTCGGTGCCCCGGCTGGTGCGGGCCGGGATCAGGGCGGCCGGGTACGGCGGCACGGGCGGCGCCCGGCTCGGCGGCGGACCGGTATCGACCGCGGCGATGCCTATCGGGAAGGTCGACGCCGCGCAGGCCTCGGCGCGCCCGACCGGCCTCGACGAGCTTGACCGGGTGCTCGGCGGCGGTCTCGTCCCCGGCGCGGTGCTGTTGCTCGCGGGCGAGCCAGGCGTCGGCAAGTCCACGCTGCTGCTCGAGGCGGGTGCGCTGGTCGCCACGTCCGGCCCTGTCCTGTACATCACCGGAGAGGAATCCGCCGCCCAGGTGCGGCTGCGCGCCGACCGGATCGGCGCCGTGCACGAGAACCTGTACCTGGCCGCGGAGAC
>DASYES010000098.1:0-2726 GCA_036498885.1 Pseudonocardia sp. | reverse complement strand
CGCTAGGACTGTGTCCCGTTCTAGAACGGCGTCCGGTTCGCGTTGATCCCCACTACATGCTCGACGACGAGGAGCAACTTCAGCCATGGCTGACATCAAGGGTGTGTGCAACGACCGCTTCGACGCTGTCCGGACCGCGCTGGAGAAGAACCTCGATTCCGGCGAGGAGCTCGGAGCATCGATCGTGGTCGACGTGGACGGCGACGTCGTGGTCGATCTGTGGGGCGGTTTCGCCGATGGGGCGCGGACGACGCCGTGGGCGAAGGACACAATCGTCAACGTGTGGTCCTCGACGAAGACCCTCACCAGCCTGTCCGCGTTGATCCTGGCGGACCGGGGGGAGCTCGACCTCCACGCTCCGGTGGCCACCTACTGGCCGGAGTTCGCGGCGAACGGGAAGCAGGGCATCGAGGTCCGGCACCTGCTCGCGCACACCTCCGGTGTGTCGGGCTGGGACCAGCCCTTCACCACCGAGGACATGTACGACTGGGAGCTCTCCACCTCCCGGCTCGCCGAGCAGGCGCCGTGGTGGGAGCCGGGCACGGCCTCGGGGTATCACGCGGCCAACCAGGGTCATCTGGTCGGTGAGGTGGTGCGCAGGGTGAGCGGGAAGCCGCTCAAGCAGTTCGTCGCCGAGGAGATCGCCGCCCCGCTGGGCGCCGATGTCCAGATCGGCGCCGTCGAGAGCGACTGGGCGCGGATCGCCGAGGTGATCCCACCGCCCCCGCTCGCGGTCGATCTCGGCTCGATCGACAAGGATGGTCCCGTCTACCGGACCTTCACCGGGCCCGCCCTCGACGCCACCACGGCCAACACACCCGCGTGGCGCCGTGCTGACATGGGTGCGGTCAGCGGGCACTCCAACGCCCGTGGGATGTCCCGCGCCCTGTCGGTCGTCGCCCGCGGCGGTGAGGTCGACGGCGTCCGCCTGCTGTCGCCCGCGACGATCGACATGATCTTCGACGAACAGGCGAACGGAGTGGACCTCGTACTCGGCGTGCCACTGCGCTGGGGCATGGGCTTCGGACTGCCCCAGCTCGACACCCTCCCGTACGTCCCTGACGAGAAGATCTGCTTCTGGGGAGGCTGGGGCGGGTCGGTGATCATCATGGATGTCGGCCGCCGCACGACGATCTCCTACATGATGAACAAGATGGCTCCGGGCATCATCGGCTCGGACCGCAGCGAGTCCTATGTGCGGCCGGTCTACGAGGCGTTGGCGGCATAGCCTCCGCCGTCACCGACCGCTCGTCAGCACTCCGATCTGCTCGGCCGACAGCACGCGTTCGATGCCGAGTACGGCGGCCCCGGCCAGGCCTGCGTACTCGCCCAGCACGCTGTTGGTGAGCACGAGGTTGCGGGTGGCCAGCGGTAGCGCCCGCTGGTAGACGACGCTGCGCACGCCGGCGAGCAGCTCATCGCTCGCCGCGGTGAGGGATCCGCCGATCGTCACCCGTGCCGGATTGTAGAAGTGCACGAGCGTGGCCACGAGCTCACCGATCAGCCCGGCGGCCTCACGCACGGCGCCGAGGGCGGTGGCGTCGCCGCGGCCGGCCAGCGCGCGCACGTCGGCGATCGAGATCTGCTCCCCGTGCGTGCGCCCCAGCCGGCGGGCGATCGCTCCGGCGGACGCCACGGCCTCGATGCAGCCCACGTTGCCGCAGACGCAGGCGTCGTCGGGCGCCCCGCGCACGCGGACGTGGCCGATGTCGCCCGCCGCGCCGTCGGCGCCGTGGTGCAGCACGCCCTCGCCGGTGACGAGGCCGCCGCCGATGCCGGTGCCGACCTTGACGAAGAGCAGCGGCACCTGGTCGGGCGGCAGCGCCCGCGCCTCGCCGAGCGCCCGGAGGTTGACGTCGTTCTCCAGGACAGCGGGGCAGCGATAGGTCTGCTGGAGCCGCGTCGTGACGGGGTAGGCGTGCCAGCCCGGCATGATCGGTGGGCGGACCGGCACTCCGAGCTGCCCGTCCACGGGGCCCGGCAGCCCGATCACGACGGCCCGCACCGGCACGTCACCGGGAGCCTGCGCACGCAGCGCGGTGAGGTGCGACTCGACGGTACGGAGGACGACCTCGGGGCCGTCGGTGACGTCGACCTCGACATGCGCGTGGCCCAGCACGCGCTGGCTGAGGTCGACGACGGCCAGGTGGGCGGCGCTCGCGCCGACGTCCGCCAGCAGGACGTGCCCGCCCCTGGGGGAGAGCGCCAGCCGGTCGGCGGGCCGGCCCCGCCCGGCCGTGGGCCGCGTTCCGTCCAGCCGCAGCACGCCCCGGGCCAGCAGTTGGTCGACGGCGGTGCTCACGGTGGTGCGGGCGAGACCTGCAGCGGGTACGAGATCGGCCTTGCTCACGGCCGTGCCGGAGGCGACCAGCCGGGCAACGGTGCTGAGGGTGACGGCCGACTCGAAACGGCCCGAGAGCGCGGGCGTGCTCAGGCGCAGCGGGGGCAGCAGGGGCGGCGGGGAGGGCAGGAGCATCACGGTCCGATTTCGACGGAAAAACAGCGCAAAGATGCATTATTCGGTCGTTGTACGGCACTGGTCAATGCTCCTACGGTTCCCCCGCCGGTGAACCACGTCGAGGTGGGGGATGACAGTCAGGATGGCGGAGGAACCGCTGCTCACGATGCGCGGCATCGTCAAGCAGTTCCCGGGGGTGCGCGCCCTGGACGGGGTGGACCTCGACGTCGTCGCCGGCGAGGTGCACTGCCTACTCGGGCAGAACGGG
>DASYES010000097.1:0-1615 GCA_036498885.1 Pseudonocardia sp. | reverse complement strand
ATGGCCCGGGCGACCAGGGCGGCCGCGCCGGCGCTGACGCCGTCGAGGATCACCGGGGTACGCAGAGCCGCCGCGCCGAGCAGGAAGCCGACCATGGCGGCGTGTTCGAGCCCGCCGATCGCGGCCAGCACGTTGATCGGGTCGGCCGGATCGGGCCGGTGCAGGTCGAGCCCGCGCCGGACCACCTCGATCTTGCGGGCGTGCATCTCGTCGTTGATACCGGTGCCGCGCCCGGTGATCTCCGCCGGGTCGGCGCCGGTGAACACCGCGATCAACGCGGCCGACACCGTGGTGTTGGCGATGCCCATCTCCCCGGTGAGCAGCGCCTTGTTGCCGGCCGCCACCAGATCACGAGCCGTCTCGATACCGATCTCGATGGCCCGCAGCGCTTCCTCGCGGCTCATCGCGGGACCCACGGTGAAGTCCGCGGTGCCCGGACGTACCTTGCGCGGCAACAACCCCGGGGTGGTGGGCAGTTCGGAGGCAACACCGACGTCGATGACGCACACCTCCGCCCCCACCTGGTTGGCGAAGGCGTTGCAGACCGCCCCGCCGCCCAGGAAGTTCGCCACCATCTGCGCGGTGACCTCCTGCGGCCACGACGTCACGCCCTGGGCGTGCACTCCGTGGTCGCCGGCGAAGATCGCCACCGCCGCGGGCTCCGGGATCGGCGGCGGACACTCCCGGGACAGCCCGCTGAGCTGCGCGGAGATGATCTCCAGCATGCCCAGCGCACCGGCCGGCTTCGTCATCCGCTTCTGCCGCTCCCACGCCTCACCGAGCGCCTTCGCGTCCAGCGGGCGGATACCGCGCAGCGTCTCGTCCAGCAGGTCGTGCGGCTCCTCGCCGGGCAGCGCCCGGTTGCCGTACTCCTCGTCGTGCACGACCCAGGACAGCGGCCGGCGCTTGGACCAGCCCGCCTGCATCAGCTCGGGCTCGTCGGGGAACTCGTCGACGTACCCCACGCAGAGGTAGGCAACGACCTCCAGGTGCTCGGGCAGGCCGAGTTCGGCGACCATCTGCCGCTCGTCGAAGAAGCTGACCCAGCCGACGCCGAGCCCTTCCGCGCGGGCCGCGAGCCACAGGTTCTCCACGGCCAGCGCCGAGGAGTAGGGCGCCATCTGCGGCTGGGTGTGCCGGCCGAGGGTGTGCCGGCCGCCGCGCGTGGGGTCGGAGGTGACGACGATGTTGACCGGGGTGTCGAGGATCGCCTCGATCTTCAGCTCGCGGAACTGCCGGGCGCGGCCCTTGGGCAGCGACTTCGCGTACGCCTCGCGCTGGGCCATGGCCAGCTCGTGCATCTTCTCGCGGGTCTTCTCCGAGCGGATCACGACGAAGTCCCACGGCTGCGAGTGCCCGTCGCTCGGCGCGGTGTGCGCCGCCTCCAGCACGCGCAGCAGCACGTCGTGCGGGATCGGGTCGGAGCGGAAGCCGTTGCGGATGTCGCGGCGCTCCCGGATGACACGGTGCACCGCGTCCCGCACGGCGGGCTCGTACGGCTCGGCGGCCGGGCCCTGCTCCTCCTTGTACGGTTCCCGCGCTTCGTCGTACGCCTCGGCGGGTGCGGATGCGGGTGCGTCGGCCTCGGGGGTCGTCCCGGTCTCCGGGGTCCCGG
>DASYES010000096.1:0-1719 GCA_036498885.1 Pseudonocardia sp. | reverse complement strand
CCACAGTAGATGTCATCATCGCTGGTGGAGGGCCGAACGGGCTCCTACTGGCCTGCGAGCTGCGGCTGGCCGGGGTCCGTCCGGTCGTGCTGGAGCGGCAGCCCGAGCGCAGCCACGAGCATCGCGCCAACGGGCTGGTCGGGCAGGTCGTGCGCATGCTCGACCGGCGCGGCCTCTACGAACGGCTGAGCGGAATGCCGGGACCGCCGATACCGGCGCCGCGGTTCGTGTTCGGGGGACTGCCGCTGCTGCTGGACCAGCTGCCCGACAACCCGTTGACCATCTTCGGCATACACCAGCCCGATCTCGTCCGACGCCTGGAAGCGCACGCCCATGAGCTGGGGGTGGACCTGCGCTACGGCCACGACGTGACCGCCCTGGCCCAGGACGGCGACGGGGTGACCGTCGAGGTGAACGGCCCGGCGGGGAGCCAGGAGCTGCGGGCGCGCTACCTCGTGGGCGCCGACGGCGGGCACAGCACGGTGCGCAAGCTCGCCGGGATCGGATTCCCGGGCGTGACCCGTGAGGACACGGTTTCGCGGTCGACGCACGTGAGCCTGCCCGCGTCCGTCCTCGACCCCGTCACCAGCGGGCTGCGCGCCTGCGACGTCCACGTCCCGCCGTTCTTCCACTTCCGCACCGACCACGGCGTGTTCGTCTACGCGCCGTTCCCGGGAGGATCGCCGCTGGTCACAACACTCGAATGGAACCGCCCCGCGGACGAGCAGGCCGGTCCGATGAGCCTCGACGAGATGCGGGCCAGCATCCGGCGGGTGCTCGGCGCGGACATCGCACTCAGCCCTCCCGAGGGAAACGGGCCGCACCTTCTGCGGCGCCTCACCGGCGGCAACACCCGGCTCGCCGAGTCGTTCCGCGCGGGCCGCGTGCTGCTCCTCGGAGACGCGGCACACGTGCACTCCGCCATCGGTGGCCCTGGGCTGAACCTGGGAATGCAGGACGCGGTGAACCTCGGCTGGAAACTCGCCGGCACCGTGCGCGGCTGGGCGCCCGATGACCTGCTCGACACCTACGAGAGCGAGCGGCGACCCGCCAGCGAGCGGGTGGTGATGCACACGCGGGCTCAGTCCGCGCTGATCTCGCCCGGCAGCGAGATCACCGCACTACGCGAGCTGTTCGGCGAACTGCTGGGCGAGGAGCGGGTCGTCCGGCGCATCGCCGACCTCATGTCCGGTGCCGACATCCGCTACGACTGGGGCCTCCCCGACCCCCATCCCCTGGTCGGCCGCTGGGCTCCGGACCTCGAGCTGACCGAGGGCGGCGAGAAGCTGGCCGAGCTGATGACGGCGGCGCGGGCGGTGCTGCTCGACCTGTCCGGCACCCTCGGGAGCGCAGTCGAGGGATGGAACGACCGCGTCGACCTCGTCGAGGGCCGGGCGGCCGACGGGCCAACGGCCTTGCTGATCCGCCCCGACGGGTACGTCGCCTGGGCATCCTCCGAAGGCGAGCCCGACGGCGAGACACTCCGAATCGCGCTGACCCGATGGTTCGGAGCACCGGCTCTGTCCGCTTCGACCGGGGCTCCACCGGACACGGTGCAGCTGACGACCCGGTACGCGACGTAGAACGCCGGCAACGAGATCCCGCGTCACGTGGACGATGGGGAGCTCACCCCCGCCCCGTCCGGGGTGCCGAGGGGCAGTGAAACCTGCAGTGTCGTGCCCTTACCGGGCGGGCTGTACAGCGAGAGCCTTCCGCCGA
>DASYES010000095.1:0-2684 GCA_036498885.1 Pseudonocardia sp. | reverse complement strand
CCTTTCCGCGAGTCGCCCGTTACCCGTGCGCGAGTCGCCCGGTTCGCGTGCGCGAGTCGCCGCCGCTCCCGAGGTCCGGTTCCACGACGTCGGGCTCATCTATCCCGGCCGGTCCCAGCCGGCGCTCGCCGGGGTGGACCTGACGCTGCGGCCCGGCGCCACCGTCCTCGTCACGGGACGCAGCGGAGCGGGCAAGACGAGCCTGGTGTCGTTGCTGCTGCGGTTCACCGACCCGACGGCAGGGCGGATCACGGTGACGACGGACGACGGCGAGCCCTGTGACCTACGGGATGTGGACGTCGAGGAGTGGCGCCGCAGGATCGCGTGGGTGCCGCAGCGGCCCTACCTGTTCGACGCCTCCGTGGCCGACAACATCCGCCTCGGCGACCCGGACGCCTCCGACGCGGCCGTTCGCCGTGCGGCCCGGCTCGCCGAGGCGGAGGAGCTGATCGGCGCACTCCCCGACGGGTACGCGACCCGGCTCGGTGAGCGCGGCAACAGGCTCTCGGCGGGGCAGCGCCAGCGCATCGCGCTCGCGAGGGCCTTCCTTCGCCAGGAGGGGGACGGCGCGCCGATCGTCCTGCTCGACGAGCCCACCGCGCACCTGGACCCGGAGAACGCCGCGGCCGTGCGGGCGGGCGTCACCCGGCTGCTCCGGGGACGCACGGGCGTGATCGTCGCGCACGACACGGGCTGGACCGGCCTCGCCGACGACGTCGTGCACCTGCAGGACGGGCGGATCGCGGTGCCGGCCGAGGTGGTCGGAGCAGCCGGATGAGGCACCCGCACGGCCCGCTGCGCCGGATGATCGCGCTGGCCCGCCCGCGCGGCGCCCGCTTCACCCTCGGCGTGCTGGCCGGCGCGACCGCCACCGCGGCGGGGGTAGGCCTGCTCGTGGTGGCGGCCTGGCTGATCGCGACAGCCGCCACCCATCCCCCGATCACCGCCCTCAGCGTGGCGGTGGTCGCCACCCGGGCGCTCGGTGTCACGCGCGGGGTCGCCCGTTACCTGGAACGCCTGATCACGCACGATGCGGCGCTGCGGACGCTCTCGGATGTGCGGGTGCGCGTGTACGAGCGGCTCGCGCGCACCGAACCCATCCACCGTTTCCGCACGGGAGACCTGGTCACCCGGCTGGTGAGCGACACCGACGCCACGCAGGACCTGCTGGTGCGCGGGCTGACCCCACCGCTCGCCGCCCTGGTCACCGGTGCGGGCGTCGTCACGATCGCCACGGTGGTGCTGGTGCCCGGCGGGGTCCTGCTCGCCGCCGGCCTGCTGCTCGGTGGGGTCGCCGTCCCGCTGATCGCGGCGGCCGCCGGGCGGGAGCCGGGCCGACGGCGCGCGGCGGCGCGGGGGGCGCTCTCCACCGCACTGGTCGACGCGTTGCACGGGGCGCCCGACCTCGTCGCCTACGGGGCGATGCCCGCTGCCATTGCGCGCGTCGATGAGGCCGACGCCGAGCTCACGCGGGTCGAGCGGCGCGATGCCGGCCTGCTGGGGCTCGGTGCCGGGGCGTCCGCGCTGATCGCCGGCCTGACCCTGTGGGGCACCCTCCTGCTGGGCGTCACCGCCGTCGAGAACGGCACGCTCGGGCCGGTGCCACTCGCCGTGCTCGTGCTCACAGCACTCGCCGCGTTCGAGATCGTCGCCCCGCTGCCCGCAGCGGCGGCCCGGCTCGGAGCGGTACGGGCGGCGGGCGCACGCCTGTTCGACGTTCTCGACACCCCGCCCGCGGTGCGGCTGCGGCCTGCCCGGCCCGCCATCCCGGAGAAGGGCCTGCAGATCAGGGACCTGGGCGTCCGCTACGGGCCCGACGAGCCATGGGCCCTCGACGGCATCGACCTCGATGTCCCACCGGGTCGGCGCATCGCGGTGCTCGGTCCCAGTGGGTCGGGGAAGAGCACGCTCGCCGACGTGCTGTTCCGCTTCCGCGATCCGGACCACGGCACGGTCCTCCTCGACGGCGTGGACGTCACGACCCAGGAGCCCGACGTCGTCCGCGCCGGGGTGAGCGGCGTGCCGCAGGACCCGCACGTCTTCGCCAGCACCGTGCGGGAGAACCTGCGGCTCGCAAGGACCGGCGCGTCCGACGCGGAGCTGTGGGACGTTCTCGAACGCGTCCGGCTCGCGGCCGACCTGCGCGCCACCGACGGGCTCGACACGGAGGTCGGCGCACACGGCGCCCGGCTCTCGGGCGGGATGCGGCAGCGGCTCGCCCTGGCCAGGGCGCTGCTCGTCGATCCTGGGACGCTGGTGCTCGACGAGCCGACCACCCACCTCGATCCCGACACCCGCGACGCGGTGCTCGACGACCTACTCGCAGCGACCGAGGGTCGCTCCATGATTCTCATCACGCATGACACGGCCCGTCTGAACCGGCTGGACGAGATCATCGTGGTGGTGCGGGGTCGAGTGGTGCAGCGCGGCACGCATGACCAACTGATCAACGCGCACGGATGGTACCGGTACGGGTGGTTCTCTCAGCCGGGCCACAGCGATGATCCGACACTCTCATGTCGATAGGGTCCCGATCATCCACCATCCACCGATTCGATGAGGTTCTTCGTGCGTCGTCCCCAGCTCGCCGCCGTACTGGTGGCGCTCGCCATGGCGCTGGTCGCCTGCTCCGGTGCGCCCGCACCGAGGGGCCCATCGGACCTGTCGGACGCAACGGTGCGGGC
>DASYES010000094.1:0-3697 GCA_036498885.1 Pseudonocardia sp. | reverse complement strand
TCACAGCGGTGGCGCCATGGCTCGGTTGGGCCGGGGTCTTCGTGTGCTGGCTCCTGACCCAGGCAGTGCTGATGTACGTGGTTCTCTCCGTCACGCCGGGTATTCGGGTCGACGGGTTCTGGGACGCCTTCTGGGCATCGTGGCTCTACGCGTTCGTGGTCAGCATCGTGAGCTGGTTCGTCACCGCGGGCGACGACGGAGCGGTGGCGGCGCACCTGCTGCGCAGCACACGCAGGTCCACCCGCACGGCCCCCCGGACGGACGTCCCCGGTGTCGTCATGATCCAGATCGATGGGCTCTCCGCGCCGCTCGCACGCTGGGTCGTGCAGGCCGGCAACCTGCCGACGCTGAGCCGCTGGATCCGGTCGGGAAGCCACAGGCTCGCCGAGTGGCACGCCGAGCTGCCCGCGACCACGCCGGCGAGCCAGGCAGGACTTCTGCACGGTGCGAGCGCGCAGGTCCCGGCGTTCCGCTGGTGGGAGAAGGGTTCAGGGCGCCTCGTCGTCACCAACCACCCGCGGGACAGCGCGCTGCTCGAGTCACGGATGTCCGACGGACGCGGGCTGCTCGCCGACGGCGGGGTGAGCCTCTCGAACATCTTCTCCGGCGATGCGGCCACCAGCATGCTGACGATGAGCACCGTCCGGACGAACCGGGAGCACCGCGGGCCGGCCCGGTCGCTCTCGGCGTTCGTCATGGACCCTTTCGGGCTGACCCGGTCGCTCGTGCTGACGTCCGGCGAGATGATGAAGGAGCTCTACCAGGGTCACTGCCAGCGCGCGCACCGGATCGAGCCACGCGTCCACCGCGGCGGGGTCTATGTGCTCCTGCGCGGAGTGACGAACGTGCTGCTGCGGGAGCTGAACACCTACCTCGTCAGCGAGCACATCCGGCGCGGAGTGCCGGTGCTCTACTGCGACTTCGTCGACTACGACGAGATCGCGCACCACGCCGGTCCGTTACGTCCGGAGTCGCTGGCCTCGCTCGAGGGGATCGACCGGGTGCTCGGCACCCTGGAGCGGATCGCACGGGCCGCGCCCCGGCCGTACCGGTTCGTCGTGCTGTCCGACCACGGGCAGAGCCAGGGAGCCACGTTCCTGCAGCGCTACGGCCAGCGGCTGGAGGACGTCGTGCGGCAGCTGCTCAGCGGGGAGGCCGGCGTGCTCGCCGCGGTGCACGATGAGACGAGTGAGCAGCAAGGACGGGTCAACACGCTGATCGACGAGCTGGGCGCTGAGGGCGGGGTCGCGGCCGGTGTGCCCGGGCGCGTCCAGCGGCGCCGGCGCGCCCAGGAGATAGCGGAAGCCGCAAAGCTGCAGCCGGACGGTCGGCTCCCGGAGCTCGTGGTCGCCGCGTCCGGCAATCTCGGCCTCATCTACTTCCCCCGGGTGCCGGGACGCATGACGCTCGAGGACATCCAGGAGACGCATCCGCGGCTCCTCAGTGGGCTGGCGGCACATCCCGGGATCGGGTTCGTCATGGTGCGCTCCCGCGCGCACGGTCCGCTCGTGCTGGGCTCAGCCGGCATCCGCAGGCTCGACGACGACCACGTGGAGGGCGTGGACCCACTCGTGCCGTTCGGGCTCTACGCAGCGGATGACCTGCGCCGCCACGATGGGCTTCCGCACGTCGGCGACATCCTGGTGAACAGCCGGATCGACGCCTCCACTGCCGAGGTGGCCGCGTTCGAGGAGCTCGTCGGCTGTCACGGCGGGCTGGGCGGCTGGCAGTCCCGCGCGGTGCTGATCCACCCGGCGGACTGGCCCGTCGACGGGAGCCTCGTCGGGGCCGACGCCGTGCACCACCAGCTCGTCGTGTGGCTCGACCGGCTCGGTCTGCGGCGCGAGCCGACACGTCCGCCGCTGCGCTGGTCATCCCTGCCGGGTGATGCGGACCAGTGGCAGACGTTGCGAGGCTCGGAACGGCGGAGCGGGTCAGCCGCGCGTCGTGATTGTGCCGAACCAGAGGAGGCGGGAGATGACTGACCGCCGGACCGACCCGTCGCTGCAGGATCTCGATGGCAGGCTGCTGCTCGGCGCCGGCGTGGCGCTCGCCGTGGCGAGCCTCGCCGGGCTGGCCGGGTTCGTGATGTGTGGCATCGCGGTGCTCACCGCGAGCAGGCGCTGGTATCAGCGGGTTGACCTGCCGCCCCACGAGATCGCGAACCTGAAGTGGCAGCAGGCGAGAGCGGCGATGGGAGCCGGCGCGGGAGCGTGGAGCGATGCCGAGCGGTCTGGCTACTCTCCGCGGTCGCGCGGGAAACGATGACGTGAGCACGGCGGAGCGGGGCGCGGGAGTGCGCTGATGCCCCGGGCACTGTCCTGGGCCGCCCGCTTCGAGTTGCGCCAGTCGATCAAGGGCAGCATGTGGGTGCTGCCGCTGCTCGGCCTCGTCACCGGGGCACTCCTCGCGCAGGCCGCCATCTGGGCCGACAGCTCGGTCCGGATGCCCGTGGGCTGGAGCTACTCGGCGTCGACGGCCGGCGGCGTGCTCACCGCGATCGTGGGGGCCATGGTCGCCCTGCTCGGCTTCGTCGTCACGATCGGCGTGCTCGTCGTGCAGCAGGCCACGGGCACGCTGTCCCCGCGGTACATGCGGCTCTGGTACCGCGACCGGCTGCAGAAGGTGGTGCTGGCGACGTTCGCGGGCACGTTCGCCTTCGCCTTCTCGCTGTTGCGCCGCGTCGAAACCGACTTCGTGCCGGATATCGGCGTCACCACGGCGGGCGTTGCGGTGGCGGCGAGCCTCGGGCTGCTGCTGATCTACCTGGACCGTTTCACACATCGGCTGCGGCCGGTCGCGGTCGCTGCGCTCGTGAGGCAGGCGGGGCAGGACGTGCTCGCCCGCTCGGCCGAGCAGGCCCGCGCGCGGGTCGTGGTCGATCACCCCGCCGCGTCCGGGGTGCCACGCGAGGAGCCCGTCCTGGTGGTACGGGCGGGGCGGTCCGGAGCGGTGCAGGCCGTGGACGTGCCTGCGCTGGTCGCCATGGCCGAGCGGTACGACTGCACGATCGTGCTGATCCGCACCGTCGGGGACTTCGTCGCGCGTGGGACACCCCTCGTCGAGGTGCATCGGAACGCGCTTCCGGCGGACGGGGACGCTCACATCCAGGGCCGGTTCGCGCTGGGACGGGAGCGCACCATCGACCAGGACCCGTCCTTCGCCCTGCGCATCCTTGTCGACATCGCGATCAAGGCGCTGTCCCCGGCGATCAACGACCCCACGACGGCGGTGCAGGTTCTCGACCACATCGAGGTGTTTCTCGCGGGCGTGGCGGGAACCGGGCTGCGCCGGCAGTACGTGCTCGCCGGTCGGGATGCGACCGCGCGCGTGGTGGTGCCGGGACGCGACTGGGCGGAGTACCTTCAGCTCGCCGTCACCGAGATCCGGGAGTACGGGGCCGCGTCCACGCAGGTGTGCAGGCGGCTGCGGGCGCTGCTCGACGGCCTGGTCGACACGGTGCCGCCCGACCACCGTCCCGCCGTGCTCGACGAGCTCCGCCGGCTCGACTCCAGCGTCGAGACCGCCTTCACGGATCTCGCGAGACGCTCGCTCGCGCGTTGCAGCGACCGGCAGGGCATCGGCGGCCGCGTCGCGGATGCAGGGGTGACCGCCCCTGACGGACGGCGTACCTCCAGCGCCTGAAGCACCGCTGGGCCGAGGGCGACTCGCGGGCGGGGAAGGGGCGGCTCGCGGG
>DASYES010000093.1:0-2547 GCA_036498885.1 Pseudonocardia sp. | reverse complement strand
GATCGAGGACCGCGCGGTCGACCAGGCCATCGCGCTGCAGGAGGGCACCGGCCTGGGGGTGCTGACCGACGGCGAGATGCGGCGCGGGATCTTCACCGGCCCGCTCACGGAGTCCGTCGAGGGGCTCGAGCACGTCCCGGGCGTCAAGCGCGTCTGGTACACCGACGACGGCCCGATCGAGGAGGATCTCCCGCTCGTCGTCACCGGTGCGCTTCGCCTGCGCCGCTCGTCGGTCACCGAGGAGTTCAGCTATGCCCGGGCCCGCGCACGGCGCCGCCTGAAGGTGACGCTCCCCAGCCCGCTGATGATGATCATGCGCTGGTCACCGCGGCACTCCACCGCCGCGTACACCGACGTGTTCGCGATGGCGGCCGCCGCGGCCGACATCATCCGCACCGAGGTGCAGGAGCTCGTCCGGCTGGGGTGCACCTACGTGCAGATCGACGCCCCGGAGATCGCCACTCTGGTGCAGCAGGAGACGAGGGAGTGGTACGAGCGGCAGGGCATCTCGGTGGAACGCGTCCTGACCGAGGGCCTCGACCTGATCAACTCCGTCGCCGGCGTCCCCGGGGTCACGTTCGGCATCCACCTGTGCCGGGGCAACCGCAACGGCCGCTGGATGGCAGCAGGTGGCTACGACGCCGTCGCCGAAGCGCTGTTCCGCCGCTGCTCAGGCTTCGACCGGTTCCTGCTCGAGTACGACGACGAGCGGTCGGGCACGTTCGAGCCGCTCTCGGCCACGCCCCCCGGCAAGACCGTGGTGCTCGGCCTCGTCTCCACGAAGACGACGGTGGTGGAGCCCGTGGGCGAGATCGTCGAGCGGATCCAGGAAGCGGCCGCCTACGTTCCCCTCGAACAGCTCGCCGTGTCCACCCAGTGCGGGTTCGCTTCGATGGTCGAGGCGCACCCCGACCTCACCGAGGACGTCCAGGCCGCGAAACTGGCGCTCGTGGTGCAGGCTGCCGAGCAGGTGTGGAAGCCCTGAGTCAGGCGGTGTGGTTCAGGGCGAGGCCCGGCCGCGGCCACGGGGTCGAGTAGAGGATCCCGGTGCCCGATGACGTGATGTAGGCCGTGCGCAGGTCCGGACCGCCGAAGCAGATGTTCGTGACGAAGATGTCCCCGTCCGGCACCGGCACGGTCTCGAGCAGATCGCCCTCCGGCGAGACCACGCTGACGCAGCCGGAGTAGAGGGTGGCGACGCAGACGTTGCCCTCGGCGTCCACCGCCAGCGAGTCCAGCCACTGCAGACCCGGGAACCCGTGCAGCAGGGTGCCGCCGTGCGGCGCCCAGGAGTCCGGGTTCGGTCGCACCCGGCCGGGTTCGGCGATGTCCCACCACCAGAGCCGGCCCGTGATGGTCTCGGCGACGTAGACCCGCGACCCGTCCGGGGACAGGCCCACGCCGTTGGGCGCGTTGAGCGGGTGGACCACCTCGGTGATCCGCGACCCGTCGGCGGTGGCGTAGTAGAGCCCGCCGAGGTCGGTCTCGCGCTTGCGGGTCTTGCCCATGTCGGTGAACCAGAATCCGCCGTGGGCGTCGAACACGAGGTCGTTGGGCCCGCGAAGGCCGTTGCCGTCGACGTGCGTGTAGAGGTCGCTGACCTCCCCGTCCGAGGTGACGCGCTGGATGCGGCCGCCGATGTACTCGGCGGGCTGCGGCCCCGGCGCCGTCAGCCCGCGCCGGGTGGTCCAGGAGAACCCACCGTTGTTGCACACGTAGACCGCCCCGTCGGGACCGATCGCGGCGCCGTTCGGCCCCCCGCCGGTCTCGGCGACCACCGCGGTCGTGCCGTCCGGAGCCACCCGGGTGAGCGTGCCCCGCTTGATCTCGACGAGAAGCACCGAACCGTCGTCGAGCGCGATCGGCCCCTCCGGGAACTCCAGTCCCCCGGCCACCGTGCTGAGCGTCATTCCCCGTCCCCTGCCTGTCGCGTCGTCATGCCTGTCACTGCGTACGGTCGATCCACGTGCCGGCCACGAAGAGGTCACGGGTGATGTACCGGTCGATCCCCTTCACCTGCGGCTTCGTGATCGTCGAGAGGTAGCTGCGGCTCAGCCACTGCACGGCGACGTCCTGATTGAGCAGGAGCTCGATCTGCTGGTAGTCCGTCGTACGCCGCGCGGCGTCGCCGGTGGCGCCGGCGTCCAGCACCAGCTGGTCCACCTGCGGGTTCTGGTACTTCCCGAAGTTCGACGAGCCCCCTGTGGTGTAGACGCGGCTGATGCCCGGGAACGGGTAGTCGAACGCCGCGATCTGGCTCGCCATGTCGAAGTCGCCGCCCTGCAGGACGCGGCCCGCGTACTCCGCGAGGTCGAAGTAGCGCACCTCGACCGTGACGCCCACCGCTGCCATCGACGCCTGCACGAACTCCCCGAGCGGCACCGAGCTGCGGTCGGTGGTGTAGACGAAGTCGGGGTTGCCGCCCGACGCCCGGTACTCGTCGACCAGCTGCTTCGCGCGCGCCACGTCGTACTTCGGCCACGCATCGGTGGCCTGCTGCGTGTGGTACGGGCTGGTCTCGTCGAACAGGCTCTCGGCCCGGATCAG
>DASYES010000092.1:0-2331 GCA_036498885.1 Pseudonocardia sp. | reverse complement strand
TCGCGTACGGCTATGACCACGAGCCGCTCGATCCGGAGCATGGCGGACCGGTGCGGCTGCTCGTCCCGCATCTGTACTTCTGGAAGAGCGCCAAGTGGGTGCGTGGCCTCGAGCTCCGCACCGACGACGAGCCGGGCTTCTGGGAGAGCTACGGCTACCACAACTACGGCGACCCGTGGCGCGAGCAGCGCTACGCCGGCGATTGAACTGGCAGGTCGGCAGCGTGGTCGAGCTGCGCGCGGAGACCGAACGGGCCACGAGCATCGTCCTGCGGCTGCCGGACTGGGCGGGGCACCGTGCCGGCCAGCACGTTGACGTGCGGCTGACCGCCGAGGACGGCTACCAGGCCCAGCGCAGCTACTCGATCGCGTCGGCTCCGGAGGACGGCGACCTCGTGCTGACCGTGGAGCGGATCGAGGACGGGGAGGTGTCCTCGTACCTGGTCGACGAGCTCCGCTCGGGCGACGAGCTGGAGCTGCGCGGCCCGATCGGCGGCTACTTCGTCTGGGAACAGGCGCTGGGCGGGCCGCTGATGTTGGTGGCCGGAGGGTCGGGGATCGCGCCGATGCGGGCGATGCTCCGCCATCACCGGGCGGTCGGCAGCACCGTGCCGGCACGCCTGCTCTACTCGGCTCGCACGGCGGCGGAGCTGATGTTCCACGACGAGCTCGTGGGCGCCGCCGACGGCGCCGCGATCGACGTGCGCTTCACGCTGACCCGGGAACAGCCGCCCGGCTGGGGCGGCTACACCCGCCGCATCGACCGGGGGCTGCTCGCCGAGGTCGTGTGGGCTCCCGACGATCGGCCGCTCGTGTATGTCTGCGGTCCCACGGCCTTCGTCGAGGTGGCCGCCGATGCGCTGGTCTCACGGGGACATGACCCGGGCCGCATCCGCACCGAACGGTTCGGCCCGACCGGGAGGTAGGAGCACGCCATGCTGGACGGAAACGCGATCGCCGGGATGCTCGAGGACATCTTCGGCTCCGACATGACCGGCGCCGTCACCACCTGCGCGGGCTGCGGCATGAGCGGGCCGCTCGCCGAGACAGCGGTCTACCTGCGCGCGCCGGGAGTCGTCGTCCGCTGCCGCCATTGCGACACCGTGCTCGCGGTCATGGTCGAGCGCCGCGGCCGGCACTGCATCGATCTCGGGGGCGTTTCGGCGCTGCACACCTAGCGGCCTGGGGCTTTTGCCACCGCACGGAGGAAGGCGGTCCCCTACACCAGGACTCGTTTCGAGTGAGGCTTGTATGCCCGCTCTCACCGTGACCGCCGCCCGGGCACCAACTCCAGGTCCGGGTCGGAGATGTCGCGATGAGGGCAACCCCACCGAACGGCCGGCGCAACCGGTCCAGGAGGCCCGGCCGACCGCGCCGTGGCAGCCGTGCCCGGCCTGGCCGCACTCCTCCGGGGGCGCTGCCGCGTGCGCTAGTCCGTTGCCAAGGTTGCGCCGGCTCCGACCGCGCCGGATCGAGCGGTCGACAGGAACCGGCGGATGATGCCGGCGTATATCCGGCTGTAGGACTCGAGCTCGGCGATCGAGACGCGTTCATCGATGGTGTGACAGTCTGCGATCTTCCCCGGCCCGAGAGCCATCACCGTCGGTATCCCGCGCCCGTTTCGAAACCACCACCCGTCGGTCGTCGCGGACATCCCACGAACCTCCGGGGCTCGCTCGAACTCCTCCTGGAACGCGTCCGTCGAGACGGTGACGATCGCGTCGCGGGCGTCGGTCACCGACGGCTCGACTGACGCCGTGATCGAGAAGGTGACGGGGTCGGATACCTCCGCGGATGCGAGGCGAGCGCGCAGATCAGCCAACACGGAGTCGTCGGTCATACCGGGGACCTTTCTGACATCGAGCGTTGCTCGGCAGAGGTCGGGAATCACGTTCGCCGTGCTGCCGCCCGAGATGACCGTCCCGATCGCGATCGTCGGCCCTCCGAGAAGCGGATGCACGGTATGCGTGAGCTCGATCCCCTCCAACGCGCTCAACACGCGGACCATCGCCGCGACGGCGTTCACGCCGCCGCCCGTGCTTGCGTGGGTCGCCTGCCCGCGAACCGTCGCTTCGACGAAGCACATTCCCCGGTGGCCGACACACACCGCTCCGTCGCCGGGCTCACCGATGATCACGCCGTCGGCATCGGTCAGGGCGTCGTGGACGAGCGCACCTGCGCCGCGCCGTCCGCCGCACTCCTCGTCGGCGACCGCCGCGATCACGATCCGGCCTCGAAGCTCCGTCTCATCTGCGACCGCCCGGCGCGCGGCGTCGATCATCGCGGCGAGCGCCCCCTTCATGTCGAGACTCCCGCGTCCATAGAGCCAGCC
>DASYES010000091.1:0-6539 GCA_036498885.1 Pseudonocardia sp. | reverse complement strand
ACCCGGCTCGGCCCGTGCTCCGCCAGCGCGGCGTCGTGCACCACCGTGCAGTAGCCCTTGTGCTCGGCGAAGCCGTACTCCGGGAACTCGTCGTGCAGGGCGACCATGATCCGGTCCCGGGTGACCTTGGCCAGCACGGATGCCGCTGCGACGCACGCTGCCACCTGGTCACCCTTGGGCACCGCGAGCGCAGGGCTGCCGAAGCCACGCACCGCGAAGCCGTCCGTCAGAACGTATCCGGGACGGTTGGCCAGCCCCGCCACGGCACGGCGCATGCCCTCGATGTTGGCGACGTGCACACCCCGCCGGTCCACCTCCTCGGGCGGGATCACGACCACGGCGGTGTCCTGCGCCCAGCGCGTGATCAGCGCGTAATACTCCTCACGCGCGGCGGGCGTCAGCAGCTTCGAGTCGGTCAGGCCCTCGAGCCGCTTGGCGTCACCCGGCCGGAGGACGCAGGCCGCGACGACGAGCGGGCCGGCACAGGCACCGCGACCGGCCTCGTCGACTCCCGCCACCGGGCCGAGGCCGTGGCGCTGCAGCGTGGATTGCAACGTCCAGCTGCCCGCGGAACGACGTACGACGGCACGGGCGGGACGGAGCTCGGGAGGAAGCGCCGGCCGCAGCGGGCGGCGGGCCGGCGTACGACGAGGAGCAGGGCGTGCAGGCATCAGATGAGCAGTCTCCACCGGGCGGGCAGGGCCGGACGACACGGGTCCGATGGTCGGGCTCCGAGGTCCGGCGGCGATCAGGAGCGGGGGCGACCCGGGAGGAAACCCCATAGCTCCGGATCCTGCCGATACAGCCTGCGCCGCCACGCCGCGAGTGGGAGTGTGCCCAGCAGCCCGAGGCCGAGGGGTGCTCCGGCCGGTGCTGCGGGCGCCGGCATACCGACGGCGGTGGACTGCGGGTCGATGGACGAGATCCAGCCGAAGCGCGAGACGGGTAGCACGATCACCCGTGCTTGGCCGATCACGTTGGCCACCGGGATGGGCCCGTGGTCGGGCACCCGCGAGTCGGCGGAGTTGTTGCGGCTGTCACCCATCATCCACAGCTGACCCTCGGGCACCGTGACCGGACCGAACGGGCTCTGCTTCGGCGGACCCGCCGCAGGCAGGTAGTAGATGTAGGGCTCGGTGAGCGGTTCGCCGTCGACCATCACCCGGTTCCGCGAGTCGCAGCACGAGACCGTCTGGCCCCCGACCGCGATGACGCGCTTCACGAAGTCCTTCTCGTCGGGTGGCGCGAGACCGATGAGCGACCCCAGCCCCTGCAGAGCCCTGGTCAACGGGTTCGTCGGCTCCTGCACGTTGATCTCGCTGCTCCAGCTTTCCGTGCCGCGGAACACCACGACGTCGCCCGGGGCCGGGTCGGAGAACCGATAGGTGATCTTGTCGACGAGCACGCGGTCGTTGTTGCAGCCGGTGCAGCCGTGCAGCGTGGTCTCCATCGAACCCGACGGGATCACGTAGACCTTGGCGACGAAGGTCTGGATCAGGAACGTCAGCACCAGCGCCACCACGATGAGCAGCGGCAGTTCCTTCCAGAACGCCGGGCGCCTGCGGCGGCCGCTGCGCTTCCGGCCCCCGCCCTGCGCTGACTGGTCGTCGTCACGGGGGGGTGGGGTTGCGCCGGCCCGGCGCCGGTGCCGTCCGGGAACCTCGGGGTTCTGGTCGGAGCCGTCGTCGGCGTCGATCAGGTTGTGATGGATGATCGTCGGCTCGTCGTCGGCGGGATCTCGCCGCCGTGGGGGCTGGGACCGTTCCGGAGCCCGCTGGCCGTTGACGGGTGGGCCTGCGGGGCGACGCGGAGGCGGGTACGAACCTCCGGCCGCGCCCTCATGCACAGGCGCCCCGTTGTACGTCCCGCCGCGCTGCGGAGGGAGCCCGTAGCCCGGCGGCTGACCTTCAGTAGCCGGCCCACCGCCGTAAGGCCCCGCGTACGGCCCGCCCGGTGACGCGGCGCCAGGACGCTCCCCCTGGGATCGCCCGGGTGCCGGCTGGTCCGCCGGCGGATAGCGCCGGGGCGGGGCCCGCCGGTCGTCGGGGAGCTCGGGTAGGGCCACGCCCACGAGGCTACGTCAACCTGACCGCGACAGTCAGGACGCGGACGGGGTCTCGCGCTTCTCCTTGATCTTCGCAGCCTTGCCGCGGAGCTCGCGGAGGTAGTAGAGCTTCGCCCGGCGGACGTCACCGCGGGTGAACACCTCGATCTTGTCGAGGTTCGGCGAGTGCACCGGGAAGGTGCGCTCCACGCCGACACCGAACGACACCTTGCGGACCGTGAAGGTTTCCCGCGACCCGGCTCCCTGGCGGCGGATGACGACGCCCTGGAAGACCTGAACGCGAGATCGAGTGCCCTCGACGACCTTCACGTGCACCTTGAGCGTGTCACCCGGCCGGAAGGCGGGGATATCGGAGCGCAGCTGCTGTGCGTCCAGGGCGTCCAGGGTGTTCATCGCGAAGATCCGTCCTCGGTCCGTGATAGCGGTCGTGCGGGGGCGCCCTTCCAATCATCGAGGATCGGTGGCGCCGGCTGGCCCGACGCACGTGCGTCTGACGCTGGCAACCCGTCCATAGTGCCAGACGCGATCGGGTGCAGTGAAATCACCCGCCCCTCAGGTGGGTGAGGAACTCTCGATCGGCGGCGTCGAGCGCGTCGTCGGGCATGGCGGCGAGCAGATCGGGGCGCCGCTGGGCCGTGCGTTCGAGAGCACGATCACGCCGCCAGCGCGCGATCGCGGCGTGGTTTCCGCTGCGCAGCACCTCGGGCACGGTGAGCCCCCGCCAGGTCACCGGCCGGGTGTAGGCCGGCCCTTCGAGGAGGCCGTCGGAGAAGGAGTCCTGCTGCGCCGATGCCGGGTTGCCGAGCACGCCGGGCATCAGGCGCACAACCGCCTCGACCATCACGAGCACGGCCGCCTCACCGCCGACGAGGAC
The DNA here is from genome assembly GCA_036498885.1 of Pseudonocardia sp. GTDB lineage: Bacteria > Actinomycetota > Actinomycetes > Mycobacteriales > Pseudonocardiaceae > Pseudonocardia. The sequence continues at coordinate 3,600 of DASYES010000091.1, read as the reverse complement.
GTAGTCGCCGATGCTCACCTCGTCGACGGGCATCCTGGTCGCCGCCTCGTCCATCACCCGCTGGTCGATCCCCTCGTACCGGCCGCAGGCGAACACCAGGCGCGACTCGGTGGCCCAGGCTTCGGCCGTGGCCTGGGTGAACGGCCGGCCCGCAGGTGTGGGCACCACCAGTCGGGCAGGGCCGTGCTGCGCCAGCACGGCGTCGAGCGCCGTCCCCCACACCTGCGGGCGCATCACCATCCCGGGCCCGCCGCCGTAGGGGGAGTCGTCGACGGCCTGGTGGACGTCGCGCGTCCAGCTCCGTAGGTCGTGCACCGCAAGATCGACGAGGCCCGCCGCGATGGCCCGGCCCAGGAGCGCCTCCCGCAGCGGGGCGAGGTAGGCGGGAAAGATGGTGACGACGTCGATCCGCACCGGGGCACCGTACGCGGGACGGTCAGCCGGCCTGACGGCCGCGGACCAGCTCGTCCACGATCACGCGCGTGGCGTCGAGCCCGACTCCGCGTGACGCGAGGATCTGCTGCGCCGCCCCGGTCTCCGAATGCAGCATCCCCAGCAGGATGTGCTCGGTGCCGATGAAGTTGTGCTTGAGCCGCAGCGCCTCGCGCAGGGCCAGCTCCAGCACCTTTTTCGCCCCGCGATCGAACGGGATGTGACCCCGCGGGGCGCGTCCGCGGGCAGCCCGGGTGCGTTCCAGCGCGCCCGGCCCGAAGGCCTCCTCGACCTGTCGGCGCACCTCGTCGAGATCGATACCGAGGGTGGCGAGCGCCTCGGCGTCCGGAGGAGGGCTTCCGTCGGGCCGCAGTCGGTCGATCTCCGCATCCACCACGGCGCCGTCCACGCCCAGGGACTTCAGGACCACAGCAGCCGGATCGGGCCGCCCCGAGACCATCGCGGCCAGCAGGTGCTCGCTCCGAATGGACTTCGCCGCCCTGTCCCGCGCCTTCTCCTGAGCGAAGACCACGAGCGTGCGCGCCTCGTGACTGAAACGTTCGAACATCCCCTGCTCCCCCTCAGAACCCGAACCGGCGGTACTTCTTGTGCACCGCCTGCCTGCTCACCCGCAGCACCTCGGCGATCTGCTGCCAGGACCACCCCTGCGCCCGCGCGTTGGTGACCTGGAGCTCTTCCAATGACTCGAGCAGCACCCGCAGGGACGCCACCGCGGCCAGACCGACCGCTGGGTCCCTGCTCGACGCGGCTGCCGCCACCTTCGTCGCATCCGTCATGTCGTCAACCTACGTTGACATCGAGGACCGTGTCAACCCTGGTTGACGGCACCGGAACGGCAGCGGAAAGCAGCGCGGCCCCCGCAGCTGTGCTGCGGGGGCCGTGAACGTGGCTCAGTTCAATCGAGGTCGAGCAAGCCCTCGGGCGGGGTGAGCACGACCCTCCCGCCGTCGAGGTCGACGGTGGGCACGATCGCGCGTACGAACGGCACGAGCGCATCCGGCCGGTCGGGCCGGACCACCACGAGGAGCTCCCCGCCCAGACCGTGCACGACCTCACGGACCGACCCCACGACGGAGCCGTCCTCCAGCTCGGCCCGCAGGCCTTCGAGCTGGTGGACGTTGAACTCGTCCGGATCCGCCGGCGGCGGAACCGCATCGGCGCCGATCAGGAGGCGGGCGCCGCGCATCGCCTCGGCGGCGTCGCGGTCGGGCACCTCGACGAACCGCACGAGCAGCCGGCCGGAGTGCGGGCGGGTGGACTCGACGGTGAGCGCGGCATCCGGCACTCCCGCGCGCCGTGCGGTGAGAACGGAACCGGACGTGAACCGCTCGTCGGGCGAGTCGGTGTGGACGTCGACGACGAGCTCGCCGCGCAGGCCGTGGGCCCGGGCGGCGATCCCGACGAGCAGCTCGGTGTTGTCGGTGACCGAGGCCGCTCGCTGGGTGTCGGTGCCGTTACCGGTCGGTGTCGACGACATCGACCCGCACGCCTCGGCCGCCGATACCACCGACGACCGTGCGGAGCGCGGTGGCCGTGCGGCCTCCGCGGCCGATCACCTTGCCGAGGTCCTCCGGGTGCACGCGCACCTCGAGAGTGCGTCCCCGGCGTGTGGTGACGAGCTCCACCTGCACGTCGTCCGGGTGGTCGACGATGCCCCGGACGAGGTGCTCGAGAGCGTCCGCAAGGACACTCACGACTCGGTGGCCTCGGTGGCCGTGGTGGCCTCACCCTCGGCGGAGTCGGCCTTGGGCCGGCGGTCGCCCCGCTTCTTCGGGGTGGTGGCCTCGGTGGTGGGCTCCTCACTCGCCGCGGCGAGAGCAGCCTGGAAGCGGGCGAGCTTGTCGACCTTCTCCGGCTGCGACTTGAGGGTGCCCTCGGCGCCGGGCAGACCCTTGAACTTCTGCCAGTCGCCCGTGATCTCCAGCAGGTGCTGCACGGGCTCGGTGGGCTGCGCGCCCACGCCCAGCCAGTACTGCGCCCGCTCGGAGTCGACCTCGATCAGGCTCGGCTCGTTCTTCGGGTGGTACTTGCCGATGGTCTCGATCGCCCGGCCGCTGCGGCGGCTGCGGGCATCGGCCACGACGATGCGGTAGTACGGCTGACGGATCTTGCCCAGCCTCATCAGCTTGATCTTGACGGCCACGCTGGTCGTTGCTCCTCGCGGATCGTGGTGCTTGTGGTGAGTCCGCGCGGCTCGCGTGGGGTTACGGGCAGCGCTTCGTCGACGTGTGCGGCCGCGGCACGGTAGAGGGCCAGCCGCATGACCGATCCGTCATTCTGCCAGACACCTTCGGGCGATGACGCACGGAGCCGCCAGGTCACCCGGTCGGCATGACGCCCAGGAGGCCGAGCATCAGCACGACTCCGGGCAGGAGGTTGTTCACCTGGTGCGCGACGATGCTGGGGAGCAGCCTGCCTGTGTACAGCCGCGCCACCGCGATCGGGATCGCGACGATGAGCAGCAGCGGCGTGCGGGTGAACTCGAAGTGGGCCATCGCGAAGAGCAATGTCGTCACGCCGAAGGCCACCCAACGGTTGGCGAGCCGCTCGATCCCACCCCACAGCAGGCCCCGGTACACGATCTCCTCGCAGAGCGGGGCGAGGAACACCACGATCACCAGCACCACCGCGGCCAGCACCGGACCGGTCCTGACCGAGCCGAACACGTCTCCGACCGCCGAGCTCGCGTCCGGCCCGACGATCGCGACATACACGAGCGAGGCCGGCACCGTGAGGGCCAGCCCGCCGAGCCCGAACGCGGCACCCAGCCCGACATCGCTCCACGACCACTGCAGGCGTAGGTCGGTGCGCGGACCGTTGCCGCGCAGCACGGTGATCAGCACCGCGGTGCCGGCCGCCAGCACGGTGGGCACGGCGAGCGCGAGGATCAGCCCGGCGACCACCGGCAGGTCGCCGAGTACGGCCCAGCCGATCAGCACGGACGTGAGCAGGAACACGGCCTCGACGAGCACGTAGGCACCCAGGCCCCAGCGGTGCGTGCGGACCGGGACACCGGCGAGTGCCCGCCCCGCCGGGTGCCGAGGCGACCGCCTGCCGGCGGGATGGGAGACCGGGTGAGGGTCCGGTATCGACGGGTAGGCGCTCGGCGGATACGTCGGGTAGGGGCCCGACGTCCCCGGCCCGGAC
>DASYES010000090.1:0-15189 GCA_036498885.1 Pseudonocardia sp. | reverse complement strand
GGTCCCGTTGGCCATGATCGTGGGGCCCACGGTGTTGATGGTCAGCATCGGCACCGGGGCGCCCGATCGCATCGACTCGTCGAAGAAGATGAACTGCTCGAGGGCGCTGCGGCCCTGGCCGCCATACTCCTTGGGCCAGCCGATGCCCAGCCAACCGTCGGCCGCCATCTGTTTGCCGATCTTGCGGGTCACCGGACCAACGCCGTGCTCGACCGACAGGGTCTCGCGAATCTCATCGGTCAGGAGTTCTTGGTAGTAGGCCGCCAGCTCCTTGCGGAGCGCTTCCTGCTCGTCGGTATACGCCAGCCTCATGGGTCCCCCCGGGGTGCTCGGACGGCGAAACTGTAACCGGTTCTCGTTTCGGGTCCCACTACGGCGCCCTCGGGGCGACGACGATGGGACCCGTGGCAGAACCCGACGATCCGCCCGCCAAGCCGGCCAAGGCCGATCGGCTCCCGTTCCAGATCGACCGGCTGGCCGAGGCGGTGGCCCGCCAGGTGGCCGAGCCGGTCTGGCAGCAGATCAACGACGGCGAATCACGCTGGCCGGTCACCGTGGTCGTCTCGGCCGCGGTCGCCATGCAGCTGGCCCTGCCCTCCAACGTGTCCCTCCCCAACCGCTGGATCATCCCGTCCCTCGAGGGCGCCATCGCCATCGGGCTGATCGCGGCCAACCCGCGGCGCATCAACCGGATCTCGACATCACTCCGAGTGGCGGCCATCGGCCTGATCGGCCTGATGAGCCTGGCCAACTGCTGGGCCGCGGTGCGCCTCGTCCGCCACCTGATCCACGGCACGGCCGGCGACGCTCCGACGCTGCTGAGCACCGGGGCGGCCATCTGGTTGACCAACGTGATCGCTTTCGCCATGTGGTACTGGGAGCTCGACCGGGGTGGTCCGGCGGCACGGGCGAATGCCGTGCGTGATTGGCCCGACTTCCTGTTCGTGCAGATGCAGAACCCCGACTCCGCGCCGCGCGACTGGCAGCCCGCGTTCGTCGACTACTTCTACCTGGCCTTCACCAACGCCACCGCCTTCAGCCCCACCGACGTGATGCCGCTGTCGCGGTGGGCGAAGCTGACGATGATGGTGCAGGCGGCCGTCGCTCTGGTCGTGGTGGTGCTCGTCGTCGCCCGGGCGATCAACGCCTTGTCCTGACCTCGCGCCGTAGCAGCAGATACTCGCGGACCACCATGACGATGATCAGGATGTCCACGGCAGCCAGCAGCGGCAGCACCACGGAGCCCGTGCGCACGGCCCGGTACAGCTCGTAGGCCACGAACACGCTGAGCACGACCGCCGCCACCGGGTAGGCGGGCATCCAGCGTCGTAGCAGGGCCACCACCAGCGCGAGCTTCACCACGCCGTGCAGCCCGAGGTAGAGGATCACGAACGTGCGGTTGCCGGAGGCGAACTCTGCCGTGCCTGCCACGAGGTGGCGCGCGAGGAAGCCGTCGGGCGAGCCCACCAGATCGCGGCTGACCACGTCGGCCACCAGGTGGTTCACCAGTGTGGCGGGCACGAGCAGCAGCACGATCGCGCCGATCAGCTCGACCGCGCCGTCCAGGCCCTTGACGAACATCGCGAGACGGAACAGCCACTCGGTGCGGCGCGCCGCCGGGACGTCAGCCACGGCGGTGCACCGACGAGCCCGTGATCACCTGCTCGAAGATCTGCATGGTTCGCCTCGCTCGATCGCCTTAAGCGCGGACAGCGCCGGTTTCCAGCGTAGGTCGCGTTTTCGAGTACACGCTGGTCCGTACCTGCGCATGGCCCGGTCGTTGCTCGTGCGCCCCCTGCCCCGCCCGCGCGCCCGGGCCCGGCCGCACGCCGCCGAGGCGGGGCCATGCGCAGTCGGTCAGAGCGACTTCGCAACCTCGACCAGCTGGTCGAGCGCCATTCCCCAGCCCTCGATGAACCCCATGTCCTCGTGGGACTTCTTCGCCGCGGCGTCGGGGTGGATCGCCGCGGCGGTGTACCTCGTGCCGCTGCCGTCGGGCTCGATGCTGATCACCGCGGTGAAGGGGAAGCCGCCCTCGGCGCTCACCGGCCGGAAACCCGGGCCCAGAGCCGAGGTGAAGACCAGCGTGGAGCCCTCCTCGACCACCAGGATGCAGCCGCTGCTCGGGTACTCGTCGCCCTCGGGGGAGCGCATGGTGGTGTCGAACCTGCCGCCCGGCTGTAGGTCGATCTCGCAGGCGGTGGTCGTCCATGGCTTGGGGGCGAACCACTGCTTGAGGAGCTCGGGCGTGGTCCAGGCCTTCCAGACCAGCTCGGGCGCGACGTCGACGGTGCGCTCCAGCACGAGGTCGAGCTCCGGGTTCGGGGTGTAGGTGGTCATGTCTGCTGCTCCTTGAGGTCGTGGAGAAACGAATCGAGCTGGTCGAGGCGCTGGGTCCACAGGGCGCGCTGCGCGGCGAGCCAGGTGCCGATGTCCTCGAGCGGCTGGGGCGCTAGCCGATAGGTCCGCACGCGTCCCTTCTTGTCGGACGTCACCAAGCCGGAGCGCTCGAGGACGCTCAGGTGCTGGGTGAACGACGGCAGTGCCATGTCGAAGGGACGAGCCAGATCGCTGGTCGTCGCGGGCCCCTGGCTGAGGCGCTCGATGACCTTGCGGCGGGTGGGGTCCGACAACGCGTGGAAGGCGCCGTTCAGATCTGTGTCGGCCACGCCCTCCCCACCGGCTCGCCGCTTAGGCATGTGCCTAAGTATGCGGGCCTATCTCACTTAGGTCAATCCCTAAGTGACGTGGAGGTCCGACTACCGCCGACCGGTCATTCCGGCCTCACGCAGCGGTTCCTGCAAGGTCGTGAGGACGCTGGAGTCAGTGGCCCGTAGTTCCGTGAGGAAGGCTTCCGTCGCGGCTCGCAGGGCCCGGGTGAGTTCGCCTGCGTCGAGGCTCCGGACGAACGCCTCGCTGATCGGACCGGTGACCTCCGGCGGCAACGCGTCCGCACCCTTGGCATACGAGGTGGGAAGCGCCAGGCGGTGGCAGGCAAGGGTGATGGTGTGGTCGCGGACTGCACTGATCCAGTGCTCGGCCTGCCATGGGGCGCCACGTTCGATGGCGATCCGGGCGTGAAGGACGTGATGCCAGGTCAGGCCGATGAGATGCCCTGGATCGACGGGCGGCAGCGCTCGCCGCTCAGCCGGGGCGCCGAAAACGACCTCGAAGCCGCCGTCCCCGACTGGACCGAAACCGCCGCTCGGGGCGAATCCCAGATCGACCTCCAGTGGCCCGTCGAGGAGGAACGCGCGATAGATCTGCCGGCCGGGGCGGAGATCGAAGTGGTGGAGACCGCCGAGCTCGCGATAGACGAACGAGCTCCAGTCGCCGAGCACCTCCTCAACCTCGATGCCGTCGGCGACTCCGAGGAACAGGTCGATGTCGGACCAGCGGTCTTCACGCCCGCTCGCCGCTGACCCGGTGATCGCGGCACCGAGGATGCGCTCGTCGATGCGGGCTCTCTCGAGCAGTTGCGCCCGTACCCGCTCGCGCCGCTCCACCTCGAACATGGGCGATGATCGTAGGTGGATGTCGCGGTGGACGTCTTCTGCCCAGGCCACGGGCCTCGTGACGTCGGCCGAACTGCGGGGCGTTGCTGGATGCTCCCGGACGAGATCAGTCGGCAGGGTGTGCAGGTGAACCACATCGAGGATGCGAAACGGCTCGTTACCGAGCGATTCCCTGAGGCGGTCGCGGCGATGCTCGGCGGCAGCAGCGCGAACGGCGGGACGACAGCGTCATCGGATCTCGACATCGTCGTCATAGTTCCGGGTCCTCCTGCGCCCTACCGCGAGACCTTGATGTATGACGGACGGCTCGTGGAGCTGTTCGTGCACACGGTTGAGAGCGCCCGGACATTCGTCGACCGTGAAGTCACAGCTCGTCGCTCTCCGTTGTTGCAGATGTGCGGCGCCAGCGTGCTCCTCGTCGGCCATGACGATGTCGGGACCCAGCTACGGGGTGACGCGCGCCGATTGATCGCCGCAGGGCCGCCTGCCCTGTCGGCGAGGGAGCGGGACGATCGCCGCTACTTGATCACGACTCTTGTCGAGGATCTGCTCGACGCCGTGGACGATGAGGAGGTGGCCTTCACCGGCGCTGCTATCGGCGCCTCCACGAGACCCAAGGAACGGAGCAGTTCGCGGGTGCCGTGCTGCGGGCTCTCGCTCCGTCTGGCGGACGTCTCGCCGAAGGATACGTACGCAGCTGAGGTGGCCGGCAAAAGTGGCTTGTCCGACCAATGATCTAGCCCCTGGCCAGCGACCGAGCGATCACGAGGCGCTGGATCTGGTTGGTGCCCTCGAAGATCTGCATGATCTTCGCTTCACGCATGTAGCGCTCCACGGGGAAGTCGCGGGTGTAGCCGTAGCCACCGAGCACCTGCACCGCGTCCGTGGTGACCTTCATGGCCGCGTCGGTGGCGACGAGCTTGGCGACGCTCGCCTGCCGGCTGTAGTCGTGGCCGGCGTCGCGGCGGCGGGCGGCGTCGAGGTAGGTGGCGCGGGCGGAGTCGACGGCGGCTGCCATGTCGGCGAGGAGGAAGCCGAGGCCCTGGTGGTCGATGATCTTCTTGCCGAACGTGCTGCGCTCGTGGGCGTAGGCCACGGCGCTGTCAAGGGCTGCGCGGGCGAGGCCGGTGGCGACGGCGGCGACGCCGAGCCGGCCCGAGTCGAGGGCCGCGAACGCGATCTGCAGGCCCTGGCCCTCGGTGCCCACGAGTCGCTCGGGCTCGAGTAACGCGCCGTCCCAGTGCGCGGTCGTGGTGGGGATGGCGTGCAGGCCCATCTTCTCCTCGGGCTTGCCGAAGGAGAGACCCTCGGTCGCGCCCGGTGCCAGGAAGCACGACACGCCGCGTGAGCCCTCCGACGTTCGGGCGAAGAGCGCGTAGAAATCGGCCTTGCCGCCGTGGGTGATCCACGCCTTGGTGCCGGTGATCCGGTAGCCGTTCTCCACCTTCTGGGCGCGACAGGTGAGGGCGGCGGCGTCGGAACCCGCCTGCGGCTCCGACAGGCTGTAGCCGCCGATCAGCTCACCGGCGAGCATGCGCGGCAACCAGCGTTCCTGCTGCTCGGGTGAGCCGAACGTGGCCAGTGGGAAACACGAGAGCCCGTGCACGCTCACCGCGATGGCGACCGCTGCCCACCGTGCACCGAGCTCCTCGAGGACCTGGAGGTAGACCTCGTAGGGCTGGCCGCCGCCGCCCATCTCCTCGGGATACGGCAGTCCGAGTAGCCCGGCCTGGCCCAGCGTCGCGAAGAGGCCGTCCGGATAGGTCTCGGCCCGCTCGTGCTGCTCGACGCGGGTGGCGAGCTCCTTGTCGGCGAGCTCGCAGGTCAGTGCGAGCAGGTCTTCGGCCTCCTGGGTGGGAAGCAGCCGGTCGACAGCCATCAGGGCTCCTAACGGTACTGAGAAAGATACGTCAGTACCGCTTAGGATAGCCGCCATGTCGACCCCCGTCAGGCGTGGTGCGGCCCGTCGTGGGCAGCTCTTCGACGCGCTCGAGGAGCTGCTGCTGGCCGAGGGCTTTGCGCATTTCACCCTCGATGACCTCGCCGCGCGGCTGCACTGCTCGAAGCGCACCCTGTACGCGCTCGCGGGCAGCAAGGAGCAGCTGGTCCGTGCCGCAGTCGTGCACTTCTTCCGGGGTGCCACGGAGCGCGTCGAGGCCGCCCTCGCCGCCCAGGCTGACCCGCGCAGACGAGTGGGCACCTACCTCGGCGCCGTCGCCACGGAGCTGGCGCCGGCATCGCCCCGGTTCGTCGAGGACGTCGCAGCCTTCCCGCCCGTTGCGGAGGTGTACGCGCGCAACACCCGAGCCGCCGCCCGGCGCGTGCAGCAACTGGTCGACGAGGGAGTGGCGGCGGGAGTCTTCCGTGACGTGCACACCGGGTTCGTGGCGGACGTCGTCACGTCGGTGATGGTGCGCATCCAGCAGCGGCGGGTGGCCGCGGCGACCGGTCTGGACGACGCGGAGGCTTACGCGCGCCTCGCTGAACTCCTGCTGCACGGCCTCGGCGTCCCCTGACGAGGGGCGGGCGCATCCGTCCAGACCTGCCGAGCGACAGCGCCGCCCGTCAGCGGGCTCAGGAGCGGACGAGCCGGGCGATCGCGTCGGACGCTTCGCGCACCTTCTGGTCGGCCTCCTCGCCGCCCGTGGCCGCGGCCTGGACGACGCAGGTGGCGAGGTGCTCGTCGAGCAGCTCGAGCGAGAAAGCCTGAAGGGCCTTCGTAGCGGCGGCGACCTGCGTGAGGACGTCGATGCAGTACTTCTCCTCCTCGACCATCCGCTGCAGGCCGCGGATCTGCCCCTCGATGCGGCGGAGCCGCTTGAGGTAGGCGTCCTTGTCGCTGCTGTAGCTGGCCATACCGCCGAGGCTACACCCCCAGGGGGTACTGGAACCAGGCGTGGCAGCGGCGAGCCCGCGGCCGCGGAGCCCCCCTCGGTCCCGCGGCCGTCGAGCCGGCCCGATACAGTTCGTACCGCAATTGACCCCGGCTCGTCACGGTTGTCCGGGGTCCCAAGATGAGACAGTCCCTCGGCTGGGGGAGTCGCCGGCCAGAGGTCAGACGAGGAACCTGTACGCCGTGGTGCCCGGCGCCACCAGCTGAATCTTCAGCGGGCTCGCCTCCATCCGCTTCCACAGCGGCTCGTACCCGTCGCGGTCGGACAGCTCGATTCCGCAGAGCGCTGCGCCGGTCTCGCGGTTGTCGCGCTTGACGTACTCGAACAGCACGATGTCGTCGTCGGGGCCGAGCACCTCGTCGAGGAAGCGGCGCAGCGCGCCCGGCTCCTGCGGGAACTCGACGAGGAAGTAGTGCTTGAGCCCGCGGTGCACCAGCGAGCGTTCCACCACCTCGGCGTAGCGGCTCACGTCGTTGTTCCCACCCGACAGCAGACACACGACCGTGTCGTCGCGGTGGATGTCGAGCCCGTCGAGGGCGGCCGTGGCCAGCGCGCCTGCGGGTTCGGCGATGATGCCGTCGACCTGGTAGAGATCCAGCATCTCGGTGCAGACCCGTCCTTCGGGGACGCTCATGAGCTCGGCTCGGCAGTCGCGCACCAGCGGGAAGCTCACGTCGCCGACCCGGCGCACCGCGGCGCCGTCGACGAACGAGTCCAGCTCGGGCAGCACCGTCGGGGAACCGGCAGCCAGCGCGGCCGCCATGCTCGCGGCGCCGGCGGGCTCCACACCCACGATCCGGACGCCAGGGTGGTGCGCCGCGAGCCAGCCGCCCACTCCGGCGAGCAGCCCGCCGCCGCCGACCGGAACCACGACGACGTCGGGCGCGCGGCCCAGCTGGGCGACGATCTCGATACCCACCGTGCCCTGACCGGCGATGGTGCGCGGGTCGTCGAAGGCGGGCACGACTGTGGCGCCGGTGCGGACGGCGTAGTCGGAGGCCGCCGCGGCCGCCTCGTCGTACGTGTCGCCGCCGACGACGAGCTCTACCGCGTCGCCGCCGAGCGCCGCGATCCGCTCGCGCTTCTGCCGCGGCGTGGTGCTCGGAACGTGCACCCGGCCGTGGATCCCGAGCTGCCGGCAGGCGTACGCCACGCCCTGACCGTGGTTGCCCGCGCTGGCGCAGACGGCGCCCGCAGCGCGCTCGTCGGCATCGAGCTGAGCCAGGAGGTTGTACGCACCGCGCAGCTTGTACGAGCGTCCGACCTGGAGGTCTTCGCGCTTCAGCCACACCTGGGCGCCGATGGCGGTGGTCAGGCGTTCGTTGTGCAGCAGCGGGGTCTGGCGGGCGACGCCGGTGAGCCTGGTGGCCGCGGCGTCGACGTCGGCGGCGGAGAACACCTGCTCAATCCTCCCCCTGTGGCGCGTCACACGTGTCAGGAGGGTCGGCTCGCCGCGCTCAGAGGCGGGTGCGGGGCCGCGGCGGGAGCCCTGCCGCGCCGTAGCAGGCGTCGATGAGCTCGGCCGTGGCCACGGCGTCGTCGGCGTCGGTGGCCACCGGCTCACCCCCGCGCACGTGAGTTGCGAAGGCCTCCAGCTGGTAGGCGTAGGACGGGCGGCGGCCCAGCTCCTCGACGCGTTCGGCGCCGCCTGCCGTCACCGTCACCCGGTCGTCGCGGTGCGGCAGCACGAAGTTGGCGGCGCTCACCTCACCGCGGCTGCCGATGATCCGGGCGGTCATGCGAATGTTCGCGGCCGTCATCGAGCAACGGACGGTGCCCGTGGCACCGCCGGGGAAGTCCAGATCCGCGTCGAGCCACTCGTCCACGCCGGTGTTGCCTGCGCGCTCGCCCGCCCGGGCGGACACCACCCGGGGAGCGCCGCCCGCCCACGGCGCCAGCGCCCGGTGCATGTGCAACCCGTAGCAGCCGACATCCATCGTCGCGCCGCCTGCCAGCGGGAACGACCACCGCAGGTCACCTTCAGAGGGCGGCGGGATCATCATGTCGATCTCGACGCGGTGCAGCTCGCCGATCTCCCCGGACGCGAGCACGTCGAGCAGCCGGCGTGCCACGGGGTGGTACAGGTAGTGGAAGCCCTCCATGACGACCACTCCCGCGCGGGCGGCGGCGTCGCGGACTTCGCGGGCCTCCGCGGCGTCACTGGCCGATGGTTTCTCGGTGAGCACGTGCTTGCCCGCCGCGATCGCTGCGAGGTTCCACGGCCCGTGCAGTCCGTTGGCCAGCGGGTTGTAGATCGCCTCCACCTCAGGGTCGGCGAGCACGTCGGCGTACGAGTCGAGCACCCGCTCGACGCCGTGCTCGGTCGCGAAGGCCTTCGCCCTGTCCCGGTCGCGCGCGGCGACCGCCACGAGCCGGGCACCGGTGAGATGGGCGGGTTCGACGATCGCGGCGGCGGCGATGCGTGCGGCGCCGAGGACGCCGATCCGGAGAGGTTCCACGTCCTTGATCCTGCCTCCGTGCCGGGTTCAGCTCGTCGCGGACCCGCGGATGACGTGGACGTCCTGATGCCCGTTCGGGTCTGTTCCGCTTCGCCACTGCGGTCCTGGAATGGCCGAACAGTCTTCCGTTGCGCCATTGAGAAATTGCGATCATGATTTCTCGATGACCCGCCGCACCTTGGCGTAGCCGTCGACAAAACCCCGATGCGACGACGGTGGCGGCTGCCTGCCGTAAGCGTCTGGAGGGTCCGTCGTCCCGGCTGACGGCCCGTGGCTTCCAGCGGAGGGTCCGGATCGGGTTACCGGGCATCGACCGGGTGGGGCGGATCCGGCCACCATGGCCGCCTGGCAGTTCCGGCGAAACCGGCACGGGGTGCCGCCCCGGGCGCTGAGCCGGGATAGGGGCGGCGGCTTCCCGGGCCGGGCGGCGACACTAGTGAATGTGGTTGCGCCAGTCGGCGGGGACGCGATCGGACGGACCGGGGACGGTCTGGTCGAGCGGGCGGTGCGCGGGGTCGGCGAGCTCCGGGCCGTCGAGCATCTGGTTGCTGCGGTAGTCCCAGTACCAGGACTCGCCGGGCTCGAAGCTGCGGACGTACGGGTGGCCGGTGGCGCGGAAGTGCGCGGTGGCGTGCTGGGCGGGCGAGGTGTCGCAGCCCCCGACGTGGCCGCACTGCGCGCATCGCCGCAGGTGTACCCACCAGCCCCCGACCTCGTCGCACTCGGCGCAGCCCGCGCCACTCGGTGCGACGGCGGGATCGATTCCGTTCGGTGCGGACATGCACATCTCCTTCTTATGGCTGACATGCCCATCATGGCCGGGTGGAGGGTTCCGGTGAGGACCCGACCCGGGTACCGTCCCAATTGATCAAAGCTTTGATCGAAAGGGAGGCGTCAATGGCGACGAAGCCATTCGCATCGTCCACGGACCTGTCGGCGAAGGAACAGACCCTCGAGGTGCTCGCCGACGGCGTCTACGCGCTGACCGCCGAGGGCGACCCCAATATCGGCGCCATCGAGGGGGAGGACTTCCTCGTCTGCTTCGAGGCGCTCGCCACCCCCGTCGCGGCGCGGAAATGGCTGGCCCGGCTACGCGAGCACACCGACAAGCCGGTGCGCTACCTCGTGCTGAGCCACTATCACGCCGTGCGCGTGCTCGGCGCGTCCGCGTTCGACGCCGAGGTCATCGTGGCCCACGAGAAGACCAGGGCGCTGGTGGCGGAGCGGGGAAAGGAGGACTGGGAGAGCGAGTTCGCGCGGATGCCACGCCTCGCCGACGGCGCCGAGTCCGTGCCCGGGCTCACCTGGCCCACCCTCACGTTCTCCGACCGGATGATCATCGACCTCGGCGGCGAGCGGGGCGACCTGGTGCTGCAGTACTGCGGTCGTGGGCACACCGAGGGCGACATCGTGGCCTGGCTGCCGCGGCACCGCATCCTGTTCGCCGGCGACCTCGTGGAGGCCGAGGCGGCCCTTTACACCGGCGACGCGTTCCACCGCGAGTGGTCGACCACCACGCTCGACCGGATCGCGGCCCTCGGAGCGGAGATGCTGGTCGGCGGGCGCGGCGGCGTGAGCCGCGGGACGTCGGCCGTCGGATCGGCCATCGATCAGACGCGCTACTTCCTGCAAGTGCTGATCCGTGAGGTCACCGGCGTGCAGCGGCGCGGCGGCACCCTCAAGGACGCGTTCGAGCGCAGTCACAACGCGCTCGTCGACCAGTACGGGCACTGGCCGATCTTCGAGCACTGCCTCCCGTTCGACGTCTCCCGCGTGTGGGACGAGCTGTCCGGCGTGGAGCGCCCGATCATCTGGACGGCCGAGCGGGACCGAGAGGTCTGGGACCAGCTCCAGTCATGAACGGGCGGCCGGACGGCGAGGTGGTGGTCGTCGGGAACGGGCCGGTCGGCCAGACCGCCGCATTGCTGCTCGCGCGCTGGGGCGTGCGAACGGTGGTGCTGGACCAGCGGCCCGCCCGCGACCACGTCGGCTCGAAGTCGATCTGCCAGCAGCGCGACGTCCTCGACGTCTGGGACGCCGTCGGTGCCGGGTCGCGGATCGCGGCCGAGGGTGTCACGTGGACCACCGCGCGGACGTTCTACCGCGACATCGAGCTGTTCAGCCACACCTTCGTCGACGTCGGCCAGTCGCCGTTCCCCCCGTTCGTGAACATCTCGCAGTCGCGCACGGAGGCGATCCTCGACGAGTGCGTCGCCGCGCAGCCGCTGATCGAGGTGCGGTGGGGGCAGCGGGTCGTGGCGCTCCGGCAGGATTCTGACGGGGTGGAACTGACGTGCGACGACGGCACGCTCGTGGACGCGTCGTTCGTCGTGCTGGCGGCCGGGGCGCGCTGCGACGAGCTGCGCGCTCTCCTCGGCGTCACGCTCGACGGGCATTCCTTCGACGACCGCTTCCTCATCTGCGACATCCGCACCGACCTGCCCGAGCGGGCGAGCGAGCGGCACTTCCACTTCGACCCGGAGTGGAACCCGGGCCGTCAGGTGCTCGTGCATCCCTGCCCGGACTCGACGTTCCGCATCGACTGGCAGGTGCCCGCGGAGTTCGACGTCGACGCCGAGGTCGGCTCGGGAGCCCTGGACCGGCGGATCCGCGCGGTGATCGGGGACCGTCCCTACGAGGTGGTGTGGCAGTCGGTGTACCGCTTCCACTCCCGCTGCGTCGACCGCATGCGGGTCGGGCGGGTGCTGCTCGCAGGGGACGCCGCGCATCTCGTGGCGCCGTTCGGGGCCCGGGGACTCAACTCCGGGGTGCCCGACGCCGAGAACGCCGCCTGGAAGATCGCGTTCGTCCTGCGGAGCTGGGCGCCGGAGCAACTGCTGGAGAGCTACCACCACGAACGCCACGCCGCCGCGCGGGAGAACCTCGCGATCACCACTGCGACGATGGACTTCCTCGTGCCACGCACCCCCGAGCAGTCCGCGTACCGCCGCGACGTGCTTTCCCGCTCCGCTGCGGATCCGACCGCTCGCGCGCTCGTCGACTCCGGGCGGCTCGCGGAGCCGTTCTGGTACGCAGACTCACCGCTGACGACGCCCAGTTCCGCCCGTCCGTTCATGGGGCGGCCGGCGCGCGGGACCGCACCGGCCCCCGGACCCGGGATCTTGGTCCCCGACGGCGGGTGGGACGGCTCGCATCGCTTCCGAACGCTCGCCCGCGACGGGTTCCTGCTGCTCGTGACGCCCGGCGCCGACGTGGCGGCGGCGCGTGCGGCCGCGCAGAGCGTGCCGGGGCCGGTGCGTGTGCTGGAGCTTGCGGCGGGGGACCCGACGGGTGCGCTGACCGCGGCACTGGACGCGCGGCGCGGCGAGATCTGGGTCGTACGGCCCGACGCACATGTCGCCGCCGTGCTGGAGCGACCGTCGTCGGCCACCATCGTGGGTGCGCTGCACCGCGCGCTGGCGATTGTCATGGACCGGGAGGAGAACGAGCATGGCGTACTACCGACGGTCCGGTGAGGTGCCGCCCAAGCGGCATACACAGTTCCGGACCCCCGACGGCGGGCTCTACTACGAGGAGCTGATGGGGGAGGAAGGCTTCTCGTCGGACTCCGCGTTGCTCTACCACCGCAACATTCCCTCGGCGATCGTCGACGCGAGCCCGTGGGAGCTACTGGGCGTCGACACGACGCCGAACCACCCGCTGGTTCCACGGCACCTGAAGCTGCACGACCTGTTCCCGGGCGAGGACTGGAAGGCCGTGGACGCCGTGATCGGGCGGCGTCTCGTGCTGGGCAACGCCGACGTGCGGATCTCCTACGTCGTCGCGGGGGAGTCGTCGCCGCTGTACCGCAACGCGCTCGGCGACGAGTGCGTGTACGTCGAGTCCGGATCGGCCACCGTCGAGACGGTGTTCGGAGTCCTGGACGTGCGGCAGGGCGACTACGTGATCCTGCCGCGGTCCACCACGCACCGCTGGGTGCCCGTCGGCTCCGGGCCGCTGCGGCTCTACGTCGTCGAGGCGAACTCGCACATCGCCCCGCCCAAGCGCTACCTGACGCGCTTCGGGCAGCTGCTGGAGACCGCGCCGTACTGCGAACGCGACCTGCACGGCCCGGGCGAGCCGCTGATCGTCGAGGGCACGGACGTGGAGGTGCTGGTGAAGCACCGGGGCAGCCGGGGGATCACGGGCACGCGGTACGTCTACCCGACCCACCCCTTCGACGTGGTCGGCTGGGACGGCTGCCTGTACCCGTACACGTTCAACGTCTCCGACTTCGAGCCGATCACGGGCCGGGTGCACCAGCCGCCGCCGGTGCACCAGGTGTTCGAGGGCAACGGGTTCGTGATCTGCAACTTCGTGCCGCGAAAGGTGGACTACCACCCGTTGTCGATACCCGTGCCGTACTACCACTCCAATGTGGACTCCGACGAGGTCATGTTCTACTGCGGCGGGAGCTACGAGGCCCGCAAGGGTTCGGGTATCGGGCAGGGCTCGATCTCGCTGCACCCCGGCGGCCACAGCCACGGCCCGCAGCCCGGTGCGTACGAGCGCAGCATCGGGGTGCAGGAGGTCGACGAGCTCGCCGTCATGGTCGACACGTTCCGGCCGTTCGAAGTCGGCGAGGGCGGATGGGCCTGCGAGGACCCGGGCTACGCCTGGACGTGGTCGGGACGGGGACCCGGCGCGTGATCGAGCTTCCCGGGAGCACGCTGTTCGGCGCGGCGAACCTTCCCTACGGCGTGTTCTCCGTGCCCAGAGACCCCCGCCGGCGCGTCGGTGTCGCGATCGGCGACCACGTGCTCGACGTCGTCCCGTTGGCGGAGTCGGGAGGAGCTGCCGAGCTGGCGTCGCTGCTCGCCGCGCCGGCGCTCAACCCGTTGCTGGCCGCTGGGCGTCGAACGTGGACCGAGCTGCGCGAGCGTCTCGTCGACTGGGTCCACGGGCCCGCGGACGTGCTTCGGCCCCACCTGCTGGCAGCCGACGAGGTGCAGCTGCACCTGCCCGTCGAGGTCGGGGACTACGTCGACTTCTACTCCAGCGAGCACCACGCCAGGAACGTCGGACGGATCTTCCGGCCCGGATCCGAGCCGCTCTCGCCGAACTGGAAGCACCTCCCCATCGGCTACCACGGGCGCACCGGGACGATCGTGGTGTCCGGCACCGACATCGTCAGACCCAAGGGGCAGCGCCGAGGCGACGGCGGACCGGAGTTCGGGCCCTCGACGCGGCTGGACATCGAGGCCGAGGTCGGGTTCGTCGTGGGCACGGGCACGCGGATCGGTGAGTCGGTCGCGGTGGGCGACTTCGCCGAGCACGTGTTCGGGGCGTTCCTGCTCAACGACTGGTCCGCGCGCGACATCCAGTCGTGGGAGTCCACGCCGCTCGGGCCGTTCCTCGGCAAGTCGTTCGCCACGTCCGTCTCGCCGTGGGTGGTGCCGATGGACGCGCTGGAGGCCGCCCGCGTGGCCCCGCCGCCGCGTGACCCGCCGTTGTTGCCCTACCTGCGCGACGTCGACGAGCGAGGGCTGGACCTGGAGCTGGAGGTGGCGATCAACGGGTACGTGGTCTCCCGCCCGCCGTTCGCCACCATGTACTGGACTGCCGCGCAACAGCTCGCGCACCTGACCGTCAACGGCGCGTCGTTGCGTCCCGGGGACGTCTTCGCGAGCGGCACCGTGTCGGGGCCGGAGAAGGACCAGCGAGGCTCGCTGCTGGAGCTGAGCTGGGGAGGGTCCGAACCGATCATGCTGGCTGACGAGAGCACCCGCACGTTCCTCCAGGACGGCGACGAGGTCGCGATCACCGGCACCGCGCCCGGCACGGCCGGCACCCGCATCGGCCTGGGCGAAGTCCGCGGCCGCATCCTCCCCTCCCGCTGACCGACGCCCCCACCCCCGCGAGTCGCCCCTGTCCCGCCCGCGAGTCGCCCGTTTCCTGTCCGCGAGTCGCCCGTATTCGGGCGGCGAGTCGCCCCGTTCCGGCCGGGAGGCGCCTGTCCTGTTTTTCCGCGAGTCGCCCGGTCTCGTGGGATGAGTCGCCGGTTTCCGGGCCTCTCGTGGGATCGCGGGCGCGACTGGGCACCGGGCGCGGCGCGCGTCATGGTGACCTGCGTGATCGCGCGAGGAAGCGCCGTCCGGCGTGCGGGGCGTCTGCTGGTTCGGATCGGGGCGATTCGCACTGCCGAACGGGCGACTCGCGGGCGGCTCGTGTACTCGAAACGGGCGACTCATACGCTTGGAACGGGCACTCGCGGGCGCGCGGGGCTGTCGGCTGTCAGCTCAGGAGAGTTCGGGCTGTTTGTTTCCACAGTGGGAGATGGGGGTCGGTGCTCGGGTCGCGGTGTTCCAGCGCGTAGGCGAG
>DASYES010000089.1:0-4554 GCA_036498885.1 Pseudonocardia sp. | reverse complement strand
GGGGTGGCCCGGCCGCACCGGGTGTTGCGAACCCCGCGGGACAGCACGGTCCGACCATGCCGGAGACGGGCACGACCGCAGGTGGTGCCCAGGCAGCAGCCGCCGGCAGGCCTGCTCCCTCGCCGACGACGAACGGCACCGCCGCCGGCGCCTCGCTGGCCGAGCGCATCGATGCGACGTTGGCGGCGAACGGCGACAAGCCGATGACCGCCGCCGCCCTCGCCAGGGAGCTGGGGGTCAAGAAGACCGACATCCACCGGGCGGGCGAGTCCGGTTCCGGCCGCGAGAGCGCATCCGGCAGTGCACGGCCGCGGACCGAGATCGTCCGGGACAGGAACGGGACGGCGTGGGTACAGCGCCGCGACGGGGATCGGTCGTCGGCGAGGGGAAGCACGACCGGCGACGGTCCGGGCGTGCTGACGGAGGGTTCGCGAGCGATCAGCGGTGAGAGGTCGCCCGCCGGACCGGGGCCGTCGAGTGCTGGTGCGGGAACGTCGCGGGTGAGCGCCGGTGACGGGTCGCCTGCCGCGGCACGGTCCTCGGGCAGCGCAGGAGCACCCGCCGAAGCACCGCGCCCCGCTCCGCCTGGCCCGGGCCGGACGAACAACGACCAGGCACTGCCCACCGGGTCGACGGCGAGCGGCGGTCGCCCCAGGACGCCGGTCGGAGACGGCAGCGGTCCTACAGCGGTGAGCGGCCCTGATCCGGAGCCGCTCCGGTCGCCCGACGAGGCGGGGGCCCTCGACACGGCGCCGTCCGTGGGGGCACGCAAACACGACGGCAAGGTGCGCAGCGGCGACCCGCCGGCCCGCGCGGCCGACGACACGACACCTCGTTCCGAGTCGCGGGTTCGCGGCAAGGAGAAGACGCCGCCCGCCCGGCCGACCGGTGCGGAGGCTCCTGATCCGCGCGCGCTCAGGACGACGCTGGCTGATGCCACGAAGGAGCTGCGCGCGGCGAAGGCGGCGCGCACCGAGATCCTGGCGCGGCTGGAGGACGAGCTCGCACGCACGACCGACTACAGCCGTCGCAGGGAGCTTCTGGACGCCCGTCCCCGGCACGACCGACCAGTCACGGAGGCACAGGCACGAGTAGACGCGGCCGAGCACGAGCTGACGAAGGAGCGCAGGACGCGGGCCTACCGGCCCGAGATCACCGCGATCAAGACGCTGTGGTCCGACGAGGCGGGCATCCAGGCACTGCGTGAGCGCGTAGAGGGAGGCGAGAGGCTCAACCGGGTCGAGTCCTTCGCCCTGATCGCGGAGCAGATCCGGCTCACCCACGGCAAGCGCCTGCACGACGTGCAGCTCGCCGGTGCCATCGCCATGGACGGCGGCGGCCCGTTGTCCACCCGGATCCGGTTCGCGCTGACGCGTGGGCGGACTGCGCGCGGCAACGTCGTGGAGATGTCGACCGGTGAGGGCAAGACCTTCACCGGGATGCTCCCGGCGATGAAGCGTGGCTTCGAGAACCGTGTTGCGGGAGTCGACGGTCGCGGCGTGCACGTGATGACCAGCGACTCGCAGCTGGCCCGAGGTGCGGTGACGGCGTACCGGAAGGTTGCGTCCGAGCTCGGCCTCACCGTTCGCCTGCGCAGCCGCGGCAACCCGGGGGCACGGAGCGCGTACGAGGCCGACATCACCATCGGCTCGGCCACCGACCTGATCTTCGACTTCCTCGAGGACCAGCGCAGGCCCGCGGCTGAGCGGGTGCAGCGTGGGCACGCCTTCGCCCTGGTCGACGAGGCCGACATGGTCATGCTCGACTGGGGTGCGAGCCCGCACCGGCTCGCCGAGGCCGTGCAGGGCAGCGCGCGCCGCGCCGAGTTGGTCCGAGCCCGCGACGTCGCTCGTGGTCTGGAGCGGGGCGAGTACAGCGTCCGCGGCGGCGGGCCGGTCACGATCAGCCGCCGGCAGGCGAGCCGCATCGAGCAGCGCACCGGGCAGGTGCTGTCCGACCAGCAGCGCATCGACCTGGCCAACGCGGCGTTGGCGGAACGGATGCAGCTGGACTGGGATTACAAGATCGCGGATCGCGTCCGGATCGAGGTCCTGGACAACCCGAACGGCCGGGCGAAACACGGGCAGCGCTGGAGCCAGGGGCTGCACGAGGCGCTCGAAGCCAAGCACAAGCTGCCGATCGGACGCCCACAGCAGACCATCGCCCAGGCCACCGTTGTGCAGTACCTGCGCAACTACCGCAACGCGGCAGCCATGACCGGTACGGCGTGGGAGGCGCGCGGCCTGTTCCGCAACCTCTTCCGGATGGACGTGGTGCGGATCGAGCCGAACCTGCCCAGCAGGCTGAACATCCGGCAGCGCCAGGTGTACGCCAGCGAGCGGGCCCTGCACAACGCCCTCGCCACAGAGGTGGTGATGCGCAAGGGGAACCCGGCCCCCGAGCTGCTGATCATGCGCACGCCGGCCCAGGCCGAGGCGTTCGCCGCGATCCTGCGCGAACGCGGGGTGACGGTGCAGGTGCTGAACGCCCTCGACGAGCGGATCGCCTTCGAGGACGCGGTCGTGGCGGCAGCCGGACGACCGTACGCCGTCACCGTGGCGACCAACATCATCGGTCGCGGCACCGACATCATTCTCGGTGGCCGGGGCAAGGGTGGACCGGTCGACCTGCCCGCCCAGCGGCTCGTGACCGAGGCGGGCGGTCTGCGGGTCACCACGGCCGGCGTGTTCGAGTCGTTCCGAGCCACCAGGCAAGGTTTCGGCAGGGCCGGTCGCCAGGGCAGCCCCGGCTCGGCGGGTGAGGTGCTCTCCCTCGACGACCCGATCCTGGCCCGATATGCCGGCAAGCGGGCGCTCGCCCGGCTCGAGAAGACCTATGGCGCCTCGAGGTCCCCGATCCCGGCCCGCGCCGTGAACCGCCTCGTCGAGCGGGCTGTGGCGCGAGCCGAGAAGGCCGGCGCGCGCCGGCTCACGGAGGTGGTGCGAGGCAAGATCGGGCCGGAGACCGAGGTGGTCCAGGCCGTGGACAGCACAGCCCCGGCCTCGACCCTGTCACGGTCGGCGACCGCCACGGATATCGCGGCGACCCCGCGTGACGGACTGGTCGACGCGACCATCGGAAGGATCGACGGGCTGCGGCAGGAGCTCGTCGCCGCCCGCACCGCCGTTGCCCGGTTCAGCGGTGCCGAAACCACCAGCAGGCTCCTCGACGAATGCTCGCAGCTGTGCCGGGTGGAGACCGCGGTCTCCCAGGCGCTTCAGGACTACCGCGATCTCGTCGAACCGGCGGTCGAGCGGCAGGCAGCCGAGGGGGCGCAGACAGTATCCGCCGAGTTCGATCGGATCGCGGCCCAGCAGCTGGGCGTGACGACCGGCGTCGTGACGCTCGCCCGGCACCAGGCAACGGCCGGTGACTACGCCGGCGCCGCCGAGACCCTCTCGCAGCTCTCCCGTGGCGCTGAGGCCGTCGACCAGCTCGCCGGCAGGCGCCGGGGTGGCGCGGTGTGGGCGGCCACGTCTGCCGATCAGGCCGTCTACCTGCTGCAACGGCTCGTGGCGATTCAGCAGGGTGCCACTGACACCGGTCCGACGCTCTCGCCCACCGCCACCGAGGTCAGCAGGCTCTCCCGGCGGCTGGCCGCACTCGACGGCGGGGTGGCCCACAGCTACGAGGCCCGCGAGCTCGCTCGCACCCTCGCCCGGCTCGACGGCCTCGTGCCGACGCTTCCCCCGGGCGCGGCCGCCGCCGTCGCGGCTCTCGTGGACGATGCCGCCCGTCAGCAGCTCGATCGGCTCCGGCAGGCGAACCCGCCGGCCGGGATTCTCGCCGACCTGTACCGGCTCGCCGCCGATAATGCCGTGGGTGCGGAGGAGATCCGCACGTTGCTGCAGGCCGGACGCCTGGCGGGCCAGGGCAGGCCGGCGCGCGCGATCGGGGAGTTCGCCGGACGTCACCACGTCGACTGGAGCCGGCCCGCCAAGCGCGCCCTGCGGGCTGCCCTGCGTCACGTCGCACCCGAGCCCCCGCTACCCGCGGCCCCGGCGCCATCGGCTACTGCGGGGCCCGTCGCCGTCTCCGGTGACGGCGCCGGGATGGCTGCCACTGCAACCGGCTCGGAATCCGCCGCGGGCGGGCGCCGTGGTGTGGCTGAACCCGTTCGTCCGACGGAGGCGAGCGCGACACTGCCTCGACCCGGTGACACCGCGTCCGGCGTCTCCCCACCGGCCGTGGTGGCCCCGGGGCCTGTCGGGTCGGGCGGGCGCAGGCTCTACCTCGGCGCAGTCGCCGACCCGATGCCGGGCAGCGTCACCGTGGACCGTCGCGCCCGTCCGGATGTCGACGTGATCGCGGACGCCGCCCGGCTGCCGTTCCGGTCGAACGCGTTCACGGAGGTTCACGCGGTGAACCCGTCCGGGTTCCAGCCGGTGTCTGCGGAAACGGCCAGGGTTCTCGTGCCGGGCGGGCGCCTGGTGGTCACGGGGAGCCCGCAGAACCCGGCCGTGCACGTGAGCGAGGCTGATGTGCTGGCAGCCGGCTTCGTTCGGGTGCGCGAGGGACCGGCGGTGGCCGAGCACCGGAGATCGCTCGATCACC
>DASYES010000088.1:0-2587 GCA_036498885.1 Pseudonocardia sp. | reverse complement strand
GGCGAGCTGGGGATCGCGGCAGGACCGCACCCGCACCGGTACGCGCAGCAGGTCGGGCAGCTCCCGCGCGATCCGGGAGCAGGCAGGGCAGGAGACGTCGTAGACGACGACCACCTCGGCGGTCTTCACCACCCGAGCATCGCAGCGACCAGCGCGCCCACGCAGGTCAGGGCCAGCAGCGGCCGGACCACCCGCTCCGACCGCGCCCAGACCTGGCTCCAGGCGCCGTCGTCGCTCCAGGCGTTGGACAGCAACGGCATCGCGAGACGCCCGAGCGCGAAGCCCGCCGCCAGCGCGAAGGCGGCCGGGAACGGCACGATGAACACGATCGCGACGAGCGCGAGGTGCGGCAGCGCCGAGGGCGAGTACGTGCGCATCCCGGTGCCCATCTCGAAACCGAACTGCATCGCACCCCACTGCCGCAGATGCTGGACGTCCTCCGGGACGAGCCGGGCGTTCTGCGGCACCGGAAACCGCAGCAGCCCGCACTCCCGCAGCAGCACCGGCACGGCGGCCAGGCCGAACAGGATGTCCCGGACCGCCTCGGGCAGCAGCGCCTGCGGCAGCGCACCGAGCGCCGCGGCCGCGAAGGCCACCAGCACGGCTCCGAGCAGCAGGCCGGTGCCGAAGTACCGGACCACGGGGTTGTCGCGCCAGACCGACGCGCTCAGCAGGAACGCCGAGTTGTGGCTTCAGGTACTGCCGGAGTTGGCGAACCCGGCTGCGGCACCCGCCACGGTGACGAGCAGCAGCAGCGCGCCCGCGACCGCGAGCTCCCGCTCGGCGGTGAGGGCGACGAACGCGCCGAACACCCCGATGACCAGCAGCAGCACCACCGCGGTGATCGGGTGCAGCAACCACCGGGGACGGGATCTGGCGGGGATCACCAGATGGACCTCGTGCCCGGCCCGACGAGCGCACCCACCGGGCCCGACTGCCCACGCGTTCCGGAAGTGATCGGGGTTCCTGCCGGGACGACCGTGCTCGCCGGTTCAGCGGTGGCCGCCGGGGTTTCGGTGGCCGCGGGGGTCGGCGTGCCGGACGTGTCGGCGGAGCCCGTGGCCTCGGTCTCCGGCGGCAGCTCGCAGGCAGCGATCGTGACGCCCCGGTAGCTGTCGCCGTCTGCGTAGTACACCTCGGTGACCGCGTCGGAGCAGCGGTAGCCCTTCCAGCGCCAGCCGTTCTTACCGTGGCAGCTCGTGGTGAGCCGCGTCGACTCGTAGGAGTCGCCGTCGATCTCGTAGGTGCCCTCACGGTGGTAGCCCTCGGAGCACCCGTACGAGCCGCGACGCCAACCGCCGTAGCAGAGCGCGGTGCCGTCCTCCGGCCAGTTGTTGGCCTCCTCGTCGTACGACTCCGGCACGCAGCCGAGGTGCTCCGACGTGTCGTCCTCGGCCTCCGGGTCCGCGGACGCCTGGCGTCGGCTGAGGTACCAGTCGATGGGCACCAGTGCCGCCGCGGCCGCACCGATCACCAGGCCGCGCAGCACCGCTCGCCTGCTGGGTCGGATGGCACGGATGCGCGCCACCACTGCACTCGGGCGGGCCTGCATCGGAGGTGCGAACGCCGTGGGGATGTCGTCCAGGCGCGTCATGCGCGGGTCACCTCTCGTCCTCCTGGGTGCTGTCGCCCGGGGTCGTATGTCTGCGTCAGGTCCCGGACGAGCGCACCCAGGTCCGTGTCGGCGTAGACGAAGCTGCGGTGGGTGACGACGCCGGCGGCGTCGACAGCGAGCAGGGTCGGTGAGTACCCCTCGAACAGGCCGGCCCTGGAGTCGACGTCGGCGAGCATCTCGGCGCGGTCACCGGGGCGGGTGGCGAAGTCGTCGGGCCGGTCCACCAGCGCGACGAAGCGGATGTGCTCCCGCTCGCCTGCCGCCGCCGTGATGGCGTCCCACACGCCGTGGCAGAGCGCGCAGTCGGCGTCCAGCACGGCGACGACGGCCGCCCGCTGCCCGGAGCGCGGACGGACCGCGGCAGGCGCCGGGCGCCCGACGAGCGGTGCGTAGCCGGACAGCTCCGCGATCCGGCCTGCCTCCAACGCACGCACCCTGGCGTACACCGCGACGAGCGCCACCAGCACGAAGAGCGAGACGAGCAGCGCGAGCAGCGCCACGGCCAGTGCGACGGACACGGCTCAGCCCCTCCAGATGCCGCGCAGAGCGGCGAGCGCTCCGAGGACCTGCTGCTCGGCCATGGGGGCGACGGGCCTGCCCGACTCCGGTCCGTGCAGGACGAGGTCCATGGCCGCGCTGTCGCCCGCGAACAGGTAGCGCCACTGGTGGGGGGTGCCGACGACGCGGGCGGCGTCGACGGGGTCGAGCTCCCGGCCCGCGCGCCACAGCTCCCCACCCGGCAGGGCGAGCCCGGCCCACTCGGGCAACGTGGGCAACACGTCGGTGGAGCGCCGCACGATCAGCGTGGAGCGGTCGTTGCGCCCGATCAGCGCCACGTCGCCCTGACTGACGAGCAGATCCGAGTTGGGGGTGAGGGTCGCTCCGGTCGGCGAGTCGGCGAACCGGAACGTGCTCAGCAAACGGCCCAGACCGGCGTCGTCGGGAGCGGGACCGCCGAACCACGTGGTGGCC
>DASYES010000087.1:0-6655 GCA_036498885.1 Pseudonocardia sp. | reverse complement strand
TGCGGTTCGCGAGCCGCCTGCCCGACAAGTTCGCGGGGGTTGCGCTGCGCGAGGACCACGACATGCCGGTGCTCAGCGAGGCGATCGCGCATTTCGTGTGCCGGGTCGGTGCAGCGCTACCCGGCGGCGACCACACGATCCTCATCGGTGACGTCGAGGTCTGCGACTTCGTCGAGGACGCCGCACCGCTGGTCTACTTCGGGAGTCGGTTCGGGCAGCTGTGCGACCCGGAGCGGCACGCGCGGCTGCAGTACGACTGGCAGCTCGCCCTCGCGATGTGACACCCGACGGTCTGCGGCATGTCGTCGTCCGGACCCGGCTGCGGCCACCGGTCCTCCGACCCGACCAGGTGCGCCGCCACCGGCTACTCGTCCGGCTCACGGCGGCCCGCGAGCCGATCGTGCTGCTCCGCGCCCCTTCCGGTGCAGGCAAGACCGTGCTGCTCGCCCAGTGGGTGGCGGGCCTGCCTGACCGGGACTGGTGCTGGGTGAGCCTGAGCCGCTACGACAACCACCCGGCTGGCGTGTGGTCGGCCCTGCTCGAGGCGATGCGGCCGCACTGCACGGCCACGGGGCCGTATCCACCGTCCCGGCTGGAGGACCGGGCGACCCTGCTCGGCGAGGTCGTTCCGGACCTGATCAACGGCCTGACCGGGGCCGGGCCACTCACCGTGGTCGTCGACGACCTCGGCGGCATCGACGACCCGCTTGCGCTGGAGGCCCTGGACAGCTTCGCCCGCGAGTTGCCCGACGAGGTCCGGCTGGTGCTCGCCACCGCGAGGCCGCTGACCCTGCCATCGCTGCCCGCGCTGCAGGCGGAAGGGCGGGTCGCCGAGCTCGACGAGGCCGAGCTGCGGTTCACCCTCGCCGAGGCGGGCGCGCTGCTTGCGGCAGTGGCGGACCGCTCGCTCGACGAGAAGACCGCCCGGGCGGTGCACGAGGCCACCGACGGGCTCGCCGTCGCACTGCGGCTGACGGGCGTGGCCGTCCGCGAGGTGCCGCAGGAGCCCCTCGGGCCGGCACCGGTGCCGGCCGTGGTCGAGTACCTCCGGGCGGGGTTCCTCGAGCGGGTCACTTCCCGCCAGCGCCGGTTCCTGCTGCACACCTGCGTCCTCGACGAGCTGACCCCCGGCGCGTGCGCCGCTGTGAACGGCGGCCGCGACGGGCACGTGCTGGAGGAGCTGGCTCGGGTCTCGTTCCTGGTGCGGCGGTCCCCGACGCAGGTGGCGACCTATCGCTACCACCCGGTGCTGCGGGCCGCGC
The DNA here is from genome assembly GCA_036498885.1 of Pseudonocardia sp. Taxonomy (GTDB): domain Bacteria; phylum Actinomycetota; class Actinomycetes; order Mycobacteriales; family Pseudonocardiaceae; genus Pseudonocardia. Next base: position 5,393 of record DASYES010000087.1, on the reverse strand, counting down.
TCGCCACGGTGCTCGACGTCGAGCAACCGGGGGCCGCGGTGCTCCTGCACGCGCGCGCCGCCGCCTGGTTCACCGCGCAGGGTCGACTCGAGCCGGTGCTTCGCCATGCTGCCGCGGCGCACGACCCGGGGCTCGCCGGCGAGGCGGTGCTGGCCCGCTGGGCGGCCGCCGCCAGCGGCGAGGTGCTGGGCTGGCTGGATGGTCTCTTCCCTGACCCGCGGGCAGCCGGTCCGGCGCTGCGCCGCGTGGGGACCGCAGCGGCACTGGCGCGCGGCGCCGGCCCGGGCGCGGCGCGCTGGCGGAGGGGGCCCTGCCTGGACGAGACGGAACCGGGAGGCGCTGACGCAGCGCTCGGCGCGATGGAGGCCCTGCATGGGGGGCGGCTGGCGGAGGCCTACCGGCTCGGGTCGATCGCGACGGCCGCCGGGGACGCTGACGGGCCGTGGTGGCCCGGGCTCGGCTCGCTGGCCCGCGGTACGGCTCTGATGTGGAGCGGCCGGCTCGACGAGGCCAGGGCCGCATTGCGGGCCGCGGCGGACATCGCGAGCGCGACGGGATACCGGTACGTGCTGGGCCGGGCACAGGAGGCGCTGGCAGCGTGCGCCTTCCTCGCCGGGGCCGATGACGACGAGATCCGGCAGGCGGTCGGCGAGGCGCTCAGCGGCACGCGAGGGGATGCCCCGGCGCCCTTCGTACGCTGCCTGTTCGCACTGACCGGCGGATACCGGGGCGACGTCGATGGGCTCGACGACGCGATCGCCGCGGCGCGTGCGCTCGACGACGGCGAGCCGCACGCCGCGGCCGCGGCCTGGTGCATCGTGGCCAACCTGGCGCTGCTGAGGGGCGACGGGGCCAGGGCGGCCCACGCGGGGGATCTGGCACGGGCTGCTCTGGCCGACTGCGAGCCGGGCTCCCTGCTCGAAGCGCTGCTTCCAGCAGCCCCGGGGCCCGCTGCAGACGTGGGCGACCGGGGCATGTCCACCCGCGAGCGCGCGGTCCTACGCGCACTGGGCGGCTCACTCAGCCTCCGGCAGATCGCCGCCGAGCTGAACCTGTCGCACAACACGATCAAGACGCATGTCCGGACGATCTTCCGCAAACTCGGCGCCCACGACCGGGGGGCGGCGGTCGCCGCCGCGCAGGAGCTGGGGCTGCTTCCTCCGCGGGGCTTCCGGCGGGGTTGCTCCCGGCCTCGTGGCTGAGAGCACCCCCGCCCCGTTCGGTCAGGCGGGAGCGGCCGCGTCCTGCCGTCGTGCGTAGCCGGCCTGCCCGGTGTAGGCAGTCCCGGCCCCGACCGACTGTGGTGGCTCGATTCCGCAGACCTGCCGGGCCAGGTCCGCGGCCGGGCCCGAGGGCGACAGCTCTGCCCGCTTCATGGTCAGCATCCGGATCGCGAGCAGCGGGGTGCCGTTGAAGTTCTCGAAGGTGCTGATCCGGTCGCCCCAGTCCGAGAGGAAGAGGTCACGGATCACGCGGCTGATCTTGAGCCGGTCGTGCGGCCGGCCGACCGGGCCGGTCTGCAGCGGCTCCAGCCATCGGCGCAACTCGGGGCGCCGCCACTGGCCCTCGGTCGGGAAGATCAGCGACGCTCGGCCGGCGAGGTCGATGACCTCCGAGACCATCCGCGACACGTTCTCCAGGTAGTAGGCGCGACCGAAGTCGAAGAGCAGGACGTTCGGCTTGTACAGCCCGCCCGGCGTCATGAAACCGTCGTCCTCGCTGGCGATCAGGTGCGCGCGGATGGTCTGGTGGAAGCCGACGAGCTGAGCGAGGCGGGTCTGCACCGGCGGGAGCTGGTACGTCCCGATGTGCTCGGTGATCAGCATGGCCAGCCCGACCATCAGCTCGGCGCGCACCACCTGGCGGATCAGCGCCTGGTAGTGCAGCCAGTCGAAGACCCGCTGCGGGTACAGCGCGGCGTGCTCCGGGTTGCCCACGTGGAAGACCCGGTGCCACGGGATGAACACGTCGTCGAAGAGGATGACGTTGTCCAGTTCGTCTCCGGACGCGGCCAGCGGGTGGTTCTCCTCCTCACCGTCCCGGACGGTGCTCTCCCGGCAGACCAGGGTGACGCCGGGCGTGTTCACCGGCACCGCGCCGAAGATGACCTGCTCACCCGGGATGCCCGGGCGGTAGAAGACACCGATGTGGATGAAGTCCGCAAACGCGGTGCCGGTGCCGATCGCCTTCACACCCCGCACGACGATGCCCTCGTCGTTGGTCTCCACGACGTGCAGCGCAGGCGACTCGGCGTGAGCGGACTCGCGCGATCGGTCCGTCTGCGGGTCGACGAACGCGGGAGCCGCGTTGTAGTCGTTGTCCCGCGCCAACTCCCAGAACTCTCGGATGCCCACGGTGAGGTCCCTGCCTCCGGTCCCGCGCGAGTGGTCGCTCCACGGCTGCGGGTCGTCGATATAGGTGACCAGTACGTAGTTGTTGACGTCAGGGGTGCGGGGCGCCGAGCCCGCATCGAGCTCCCGCAGCACGGTCTCCATGTACCGGCGCTTGCGGATCAGCTCCTCCTTCGTCCGGTGCCGAAACCACATCATGGAGCGCCGCTCGCCGTCGCCGTCGACGAAGGTCATGACGTCCTGCAGGTCGGGCCGGTGGTGCAGGTCGTAGAACTGGGCGACGCGCTGCGCGTACGCCCGGGTCTTGGGATGAGTCGCGACGTTGTCGATCCGCTCGTCCCCCACCCACACCACACGTCCGTCATCCAGGGCCGCCAGGTACTGCTCTCCGGTGCGCAGCATGATCGTCACTCCTCATAGCCGGGTTCGCTGACCGACCGAGCGTGCAGCCGGGCGGGGTGAGACGGGTCCCCCGTCGCAGGGTGAAAACCACTAACACCCGCATTTCCCCTGCTTTCACAGCGGCCTTCCTAGCGTTGGGCGCAGTTCAGAAGCGAGGAGGTTCGCCCATGCTCGATCTCGACGACACCACCATCACGGATGCCGTACTGGGCGCCATCCCGGACTCGGCCGACGCACGATCACGCGAGGTCGTCTCCGCACTTGTGCGTCATGTCCACGACTTCGTCCGTGAGGTCGGCCTCCGCGAGCACGAGTGGGCCGCGGCGGTCGACTTCCTGACCCGGACCGGCCTGCTGTGCACCCCGGAACGGCAGGAGTTCATCCTGCTCTCCGACGTCCTGGGCGTCACCATGCTCGTCGATGCGATCAACAATCGGCGCAGCCGTGGTGGTTCGGAGAACAGCGTGCTCGGGCCCTTCTTCCGCGAGGACCGGCCGCGCCTCGACGCCGGCGCGGACCTCTCTGCAGGCCAGGCGGGCACGCGGATGCACGTGCGGGCCCGGGTCGTCGATGACGCGGGCCGGCCCGTGCCCGGCGCCCAGGTCGATGTCTGGCACAGCGACTCCGCGGGCCATTACGACTCCGATGTACCCGGGCTGGATGGCCCGGCGATGCGCGGGCTGCTGCGGACCGATGCTGACGGCCGATTCTCCTTCTGGTCCGTCGCGCCGGGCCCGTACCCGATCCCCGGAGATGGGACCGTCGGCGAACTGATGCGGGTACTCGATCGACCACTGATGCGCCCAGCGCACGTGCATGTGCGGATCGCCGCACCCGGCTTCGGCACCGTCACGACTATGCTGTTCCGTGGCGACGATCCACACCTCGAGTCCGATCCGGTTTTCGGAACCAAGCGATCGCTTCTCGCCCGGTTCGAAAAGCACGAGGACGGCGACGGCCCGTTCGAGCTCGTGGAACACGTCTTCGTGCTGGAACCCGCGGGTGCCGGGGTGCATGAGGCCGTGTTGAGAAATGTCGATCAAGGCCCGGTGAGGCCGAGCGTGTCGGTGCGCGGAGACAGGTGAGGTCTCCGGTAGATGAATCAACCTTCAGTAAGATCATCCACCCGAGAACCTCGTGAGCCCCGCTGCACCACGCCGTAGCGCAGCTACGTCCCCAAGGCGGGGCAGGCGCTCCAGCACCGATGCGCGGCTGCAGGGCTCCCCGAACCCGACGTGGTGAACCGCGCCCTCCAGGAGTACGCCGTCGTCCAGGCGGCGAAGGACGCGGGCGCTGAGATCCTCGCCCGCCGGTCGGCCGGGGAGGTCGGCCGCCTCGAAGAGAGCGGCTCGTGAAGCCACTGGAGATCGAGGTCCGGATGATCATGCTGGCAGTTCATAACCCGCCACTCGGGAAGCCGGGGAGCTGCTTTGAGCTATTCAGGCCTGCGGCTCCTCGTAGGGGATGCGGCTCAGGTGCAGGATGGTGCCGAGGATGCCCCATTCGTCGCCGCCGAGCTTGGTCAGCGGGCGCAGCAGTTCGGCGTCGGGGCGGTCGCCGACGAGGTACTCCTCGTGCACGGCGGCCAGGAAGACCCGGCCGAACGCCAGGGTGGAGTTGCCCATGCGCAGCGTCGTGTGCGAACGGCACTCCAGCACGAGGGAGAGGCGGCCACCCGCGGCGGCCGCACATGGCGGCTGGCCTCGCGTTCGATGCCCGCGGTGCCGAACTCGCTCACGGCCCGGGGGAAGAGTCGATGCGCATGACGCTCAGTATCCGTCGCCCGAGACCGCGCAGGCGGGGGATACGAGGTGATCGCCCATCTCTCCCGCCGGCTGTCGGCGCCGCCGGGGCAGTACTCGACGATGCGCGCGCGGCAGCTGCGGGCCGAGATACAGGTCCGGCGCAGCAGACGTTACACAATAGCCGTTGTCCTCCCATCCTGGCAGCACGGCGATCCGGTCGGGGTTTCCGCCCTTCTTCAGGGCGTTACCGGTGTGCATGTGAAGGCAGAACGCGCAGCCGTTGATCTGAGAAGTGCGGATCTTCACCAGCTAAACCATGAGCGGGTCAAGGCTCGCCGAGGCGGCGTGCGTTTGTTCCACGTCCGTCGAGAGGCGATAAGGGGCCTTGTAGACGGCCGGGATGTGCTTGTCGAGGCTGGCGCACTACGTGTTCGCGCGGTTCCCCTTTCCGGCGTTTCCGGGAACATTGCCCGCCGTAGGGTTTCGGGTCACCGGTGGGGATCGTCGACCTTGAGCTCGGCTCCGATGTCGGCGACGAAGACGACCAAGAGGCTGGCCCGTTCCGTCGAGCTGGTGTTCTCCGTGAGGACGTCTTGAGCACCCGGCTGCTCGACCCAGTTCTCGCCCTGGCGGAATGTGCTGACGGGTTTGTCGTCGAGTTGGCTGCGGACGGTGCCTTCGAGGACGTAGGCGTAGACGAAAGCGTCGCCCTGCCGGTGCGGTGCCGCGCGTGCGCCGGGCGGAAAGCTGACGATCACTGAGGTGAAGGTCTTGCCTTGCACATCTGGAAGGGCCTGCTGAAGCAGGGGGATGAGGGTTTCGGTGGGTGGCTGCGATGCCGTGGTGGGCATCGGAATTGTGGCGGGGGCGGACTGGTCCGGGGCGGCGCAGGCCG
>DASYES010000086.1:0-4723 GCA_036498885.1 Pseudonocardia sp. | reverse complement strand
ATGCGTGTGCGCACGAACCCGACGACCTCGCCGATGATCCATGCCGCGGTCACGGCGAGCATCGTGAACGCGAAAGCCTGGTTGTCGAACAGCTCGGTGCCCCGGAACAGCAGCAGGAACACCAACAGGAACCCGATCTTGCCGGTGAAGGCGGTCATGGCGCCGATCATGACCCCGGCCGGTGTCGCCCTTGCCGTCCTCGACATCACGAAGGTGCCGAGCCAGCCCAGGCCGCCGGCGACAACCGCGCCGACCACCGCACCGATCGTCCCTGATGCCCCGCGCATCAGCGTCGCCACGACGATCGACACCACGGCGACGATCACCGCCAGGATCACGGCGTTGCGTTGCATCGCGGCCGCGAGCTTCAGCACGGACGCGACGTGTGGAGCGTCCTTCACCGGTGGATCGGGATTGTTCATCTGGCCCTCACTCTCGGAATCGCGGTGGCGAGCACGGCCACGACCAGGCCGATCCCCACCGCCCACAACACGATGAACGGGTCGTCGATCAGCGCCAGTGCGACCGCCCCGAACGCCAGCACTCCTGCCCACAGGTAGATCAGGAGCACCGCGCGCCGCTGGCTGTGGCCGATCTCGAGCAGCCGGTGATGCAGGTGCATCTTGTCGGGCGAGAACGGGCTCATGCCCTTGCGCGTGCGCCGGACCACCGCCATGAGCAGGTCCAGCAGAGGGACGAACACCACCGCGGCGAGCACCAGGAGCGGCGCGAACAACGCCAGCACATCGCTCCCGTCGGCGCCGATGATCGAGATCTTGCCGGAGGCGCTCGTGGTGGCGGCGGCGAGCAGCAGGCCGATGAGCATCGACCCCGAGTCGCCCATGAAGATCCGGGCCGGGTTGAAGTTGTGGGGCAGGAAGCCGAGGCACGCCCCGGCGAGCACGGCCGCAATGAGAGCGGGCGAGTACGCGGACGGGTCGTTGCCCACCCGTTGCACCAGTCCGATCGCGAACAGGCCCGTGGCTGCGGCGGCGATCAGACCGATGCCCGAGGCCAGCCCGTCGAGGCCGTCGACGAAGTTCATCGCGTTCACCAGCGCCACCGTGACCAGCACGGTCAGGACCACGCCCTGCTCCTGGCCGAGGATCAGCAGCGACCCGGAGATGCCCGTGCCACCGCCACCCCATGGGACGTAGAACACCGTCCACTGCACGCCGAAGATCACCAGTATGCCGGCCGCGGTGGTCTGACCAGCGAATTTCGTGAGCGCATCGAGCTCGTAGCGGTCGTCGAGAGCACCGACCGCCGCCAGCAGCACGGCGGCGCCGAAGACGCCGACCATCTCGTACGCGTTGTTGTCGAACGCGAGCCGCAGCGCGGGGAGCTGATAGGCCATCCCGACGCCGGCGAGCACGCCCCCGAGCATCGCCAGCCCACCCCAGCGGGGTGTGGGCGTGACATGGACGTCTCGCCCCCGCGGCCACGCAACGGCGCCCAGGCGGAGCGCGAGCACCCGAACCGGGCCGACGAGCAGGAACGTGACCACGGCCGCCGTCAGCCCCGTGAGGAGGTACTCCCGGATGGGCAGGACGAACGTGGGAACCACGACGATCTTCTCGGGCAGCCGGCGGGGATCAGGGCCGCGGGTACGCGGGAGCGCGCGCCACCAAGGTGCTGACCGCCTCGGCCACGTCGGCCAGCTCGGCGTCGCCCGCCGGGGTGCCGCGCTCGGCCCGCACGGCGCGGCCCAGCAGGGCACCGATCTCCGCCATGTCGGACTCGACCATCCCCTGCGTGGTGACGCTCGGCGAGCCCACCCGCAGACCCGACGGCTTCAGCGGCGGGGCGGGGTCGTAGGGGATGGAGTTCTTGTTGAGCGTGATCCGTGCGGCGTCGCAACGGGTCTCGGCCTGGTCGCCCGTGACACCGATGGGCCGCAGGTCGACCAGCGCCAGGTGGGTGTCGGTGCCGCCGGAGACGGCGCGCATGCCCTCCGCCTCGAGGCTCTTGGCCAGTGCCTGCGCGTTGGCGATCACCTGCGCGGCGTACGCCTGGTACTCCGGCTGCGCCGCCTCCTTCATGGCCACGGCCTTCGCGGCGATGGCATGCATGAGCGGACCGCCCTGGGAGAACGGGAAGACGGCCTTGTCGATGGCCTTCGCGTGCTCGGCGCGAGCGATGATCATGCCGCCGCGGGGTCCGCGCAGCACCTTGTGCGTGGTGGCCGTGACCACGTCGGCGAACGGAACCGGGGACGGGATCGCCTTCCCGGCCACCAGGCCGATGAAGTGGGCGGCGTCGACCACGAGCTTCGCGCCCACCTCGTCGGCGATCTCCCGGAAGGCGGCGAAGTCGATCAGCCGCGGGTACGCCGTGGCGCCGGTGATGATCATCTTCGGCCGGTGCTCACGGGCCAGGTCGCGCACCTGGTCGTAGTCGATCAGCTCCGAGTCCTCGCGCACCGTGTAGGACACGGCGTTGAACCACTTGCCGGAGAAGCTGACCTTGCTGCCGTGGGTGAGATGGCCACCCTGCTTGAGGTCCATCGCGAGCACGGTGTCGCCGGGCTGTGTGAAGGCCGCGTACACCGCGAAGTTCGCCGATGCGCCGGAGTGCGGCTGCAGATTGACGTGGTCGGCACCGAACAGCTCACGCGTGCGGGCGTTGCCGATCTCCTCGGCACGGTCGACGACCTCGCAGCCGCCGTAGTAGCGCCGGCCGGGGTACCCCTCGGCGTACTTGTTGGAGAGCGTGGAGCCCAGGGCGGCGAGCACCGCCGGGCTCGTGAGGTTCTCGCTCGCGATGAGCTGCAGCCCGCCGCGCAACCGGCTCAGCTCGTCGAGCACCACTCCCGCGATTTCGGGGTCCTGGTGCTGCAGCGCGTCGAAGTCCGGGCCCCAGAACGGGGTGCTCTGCTCGGTCACGGTATTCAACGGTACCCGTGCCTACCTGGGACGCAGGCCGCGGCCCGCACGTTTGCGCGCCACCACGCGACGGTGGTGGCGATGCCGTCGTCGAACGGTGTCGGAGTGAGACCGGATGTGTTCCGCGCCGCGCTCGAGTCGACCACGAACGGCGAGGCGAACTGGTAGCGCACCTCCGGAAGCTCCCGCGAGAAGGGAACGGCGGACCGCCGGCCGCGGCAGCACCTGCACACCAGGATCGGGGACGCCCGCGATCCGCGCCATGCGGGCCGGCCACCTCGCGCAGCGACGCCGGGCGGTCGGTCGGAACGTGCCATGGCCCGCCCCAGGCCCGCTCGTCGCCCGCCGGCGTCACCAGGGTGCGAGCGATGTCGCCGACGTAGGACCAGGAGTGATCCAAGAGCGGTGCTCTCTGTTGTTGCCGACGCTCTCTAGCCATGCCAGACTCGGCCGATGACCGCAGCCGGAACCCGCGCCCGCGTGCGTGCCGAACTCACCCGCGAGATCGCCGAGGTCGCCCGGCGACATCTCGCCTCAGACGGTGCCGCCGCGCTGTCGTTGCGTGCTGTCGCCCGCGAGCTCGGCATGGCCTCCTCCGCGGTCTACCGCTACTTCCCGAGCCGCGACGACCTCCTCACCAGGCTCATCGTCGAGGCCTACGACGCGCTGGGCACCGCCGCCGAGAAGGCCGAGGCCGCCGCCCCTCGTACCGATCTCCGGGCGCGCTGGCGGGCCGTGTGCTCCGCGACCCGGGCGTGGGCAGTGGCCCACCCGCACGAGTACGCCCTGGTCTACGGCTCGCCGGTCCCGGGATACGCCGCCCCCGAGTCGACGATCGGGCCTGCCGCCCGGGTCGGCGAGGCCCTGAGCCGGGTGATCGCCGACGGCATCGAGGCCGGCGCCGTCGATCCCGCGGCCGACGCGACGGGCGCTGACTCGGCCGTCGATCCCGGCCTCGTCGAACGCCTCGGGCTGTCCACCGGGGAGCCGAACCCGTCACTCGCTGCCCGCGCGATCCTCGCCTGGACGACGCTGTTCGGGCTGATCAGCTTCGAGCTGTTCGGGCACACCAACAACGTGGTGATCGACCATGAACGCTACTTCGACGACGCCGTGGACCGTCTCGGCACCGTGGTCGGCCTGCCGTAACCGCGACGGCTAGACCGTCAGGACCTCGCGGCCCAGCACCTCGGCCACCGCCGCCGTGCTGACCGCGCCCTCGCGCAGCACCCGCGGCTCGTCGCCGGTGAGGTCGACCACGGTGGAGGCGATGGGCTCACCGGACGGCCCGCCGTCGAGGTAGACGGCTACGGAGTCACCCAGCTGGGCCCGCGCCTCGTCCGCCGAGGCCGCGGGCGGCGAACCCGAGACGTTCGCGCTGGACACGGCCATGGGGCCGACATCGCGCAGCAGTTCGAGCGCCACGGGGTGCAGCGGCATCCGCAGCATCACGGTGCCCTTTGTGGACCCGAGATCCCAGTCGAGCGACGGCGCATGCGGGAGCACGACGGACAGCCCACCGGGCCAGAAGGCCTCGATCAGGTCACGCGCCGTCTTCGGCACTCCGAGCACGAGCCCGTCGATGGTGGACCAGGAGCCCACGAGCACCGGCACGGGCATGTCCGGACCACGCCTCTTCGCCGCGAGGAGCGCGCGCACGGCCGTGCTGCTGAACGCGTCGCAGCCGATCCCGTAGACGGTGTCGGTGGGGAGCACGACCAGCCGACCGGCTCGGACGGTGCGGGCCGCGGCGGCGAGTCCCTCGACGCGGGCGTCCGGGTCGCTGCAGTCGTAGGTGGTTGCCACAACCGGAGCCTACGAGGCGCCGGCGACGCGGC
>DASYES010000085.1:0-1639 GCA_036498885.1 Pseudonocardia sp. | reverse complement strand
ATCCGCGGAAGCGAGCCGCGTTGGCGTCGGGCCGGAACGACGCGATCGAGCCATCGGGCTGCCGGTAGGCCTTGAGTCCTTCGAAGATCGTCTGTCCGTAATGCAGGGCCATCGCGGCCGGGCTGAGCTGCAGCGGCGCGAAGGGCACTACTGCCGGCTCGTGCCAACCCGCTCCCGCTGACCACTTCACCGTGACCATGTGATCACTGAAGTGCCTGCCGAACCCCGGGTCGGCGAAGATGGCGTCGCGCTGGGCCTTCGTGGCCGGGGCGGGGTTGAGCGTCCGGGAGAACTGCGGATCCATGCTTTTCACATTATCGGGTCGAGCAAGCCCAACATTCGGACGTCCTACTTCTGTGGGCCGTGCAGCGTCACCGCACGTGTGATGGGACGAACGGGGGCTTCACCACAGTGCATTCCAGGGCTCGCCCGCGCACGTCGACCGTCACCTCGGCGTCTGCGCCCACCCCGGCCGCTGTGTCGATGAGAGCCAGCGCGATGCCTGTCTTCAGCGTCGGGGAGAACGTCCCCGACGTGGTGATTCCAACCTGCTCGCCGTCGCGCAGCACCGCCATCCCGGCACGGGGGACACCACGTCCGGTGGCTCGCAACCCCCGCAGCCTGCGGGCGGGGCCGGCCTCCTTCTCGGCGATCAGGGCGTCGCGGCCCCAGAACTCGGGCTTCGACCATCCGACCGCCCAGCTGCTGCCTGCCTGAACCGGGGAGATGTCCACCGAGAGATCCTGGCCGTGCAGGGGGTAGCCCATCTCCGTGCGCAGGGTGTCGCGGGCGGCCAGGCCTGCCGGGCGCCCGCCCAGTGGCCCGGCAGCCGCGAGCAGCGCGTCCCACACGCCTGGCGCCTCGTCAGCGGGCACGAGGAGCTCGTAGCCCCGCTCGCCGGTGTAGCCGGTGCGGCACACCCGCACCGCCCCGGCGTCGGTGAACGCCATGTAGTCGAGGCCGGACACGTCGTCGAGCCCGCCGAACATGGTGGCGAACAGCTCCGCCGACCGGGGGCCCTGTACGGCGATCACGGCCAGGTCGCGGTGGCGGTCGCGGATCTCGATGCCCGCCGGTGCCGTTGCCCGCAGAAGCTCGGCGACCTGGGCCGCGTTGGCGGCGTTGGGCACGGCGAGCACCTCGTCCGGACCGACGAGGTAGACGATCAGGTCGTCGACGACGCCACCCTCGGGCGTGCAGCAGAGCGTGTACTGCGCGTGCCCTGGGCCGATCTTCCCCAGGTCAGCGGTGAAGCAGCGGTTGACGAACGCCGCGGCGCCCGGTCCCGTGATCGCGAGCTTGCCGAGGTGGCTCACATCGAAGACACCCACGGCCTCGCGCACCGCCGTGTGCTCGGCAACCGTGCCGTCCGGGTAGGACAGCGGCATCGACCAGCCGCCGAACGCCCCGAGGGTGGCCCCGAGTGCTACGTGCCGATCATGTAACGGGCTGGTCAGGAGGTCGTCCACGACCACGGACGCTACTGCTCGCACCGCCGTTTCAGGCCATCGGCCTCCATCGCGAGGTAACGGCGGGTCAGCCCGCCCGCGAGCAGTCCGAACACCGCACCCACCGGACCGTGCTGGACCAGCCGCAGCCGCACGAGGGTGGCACCCGGTGCGCCGTCGGCCTCGATGAG
>DASYES010000084.1:0-4426 GCA_036498885.1 Pseudonocardia sp. | reverse complement strand
GTCCTCAGGGCGGATGCGCCGGAACTCCGATCGCAGGGTCTTGGTGGCGAGCTCGCGGATCTGCCCGGCCAGCTCCACCCCGGTGGGCCCGGCACCGACCACGGCGAAGGTGAGCCAGCGCCGCTGCTCGTCGGGGTCCGTGGCGGTCTCTGCGAGCTCGAAGGCACCGAACACCCGGCGCCGGATGTCCAGTGCGTCGGCGATGGTCTTCATCCCGGGTGCCCATTGCGCGAACTCGTCGTGGCCGTAGTACGACTGCTGCACGCCTGCGGCGACGATCAGGTCGTCGTAGGGCAGCGTGATCCGCTCGCCGCCCGGGCGCAGAGCCACGACCTCGCGGCCCGCCGGGTTGACGTCGACGACCTCCGCCAGCACGCACTCGACGTTGGTGTGCCGCTTCAGGACGTCGCGCAGGGGCGCGGCGATCTGGCCCTCGGACAGGATCCCGGTGGCGACCTGGTAGAGCAGCGGCTGGAACAGATGGTGCTGGGCGGAGTCGACGAGCGTGACGGCGATGTCCCCGCGGCGCAGCGCACGGGCAGCGAACAGCCCGGCGAAGCCGCCGCCGACGATCACGACGCGGTGTGCGGTGCTCCGACTCAGATCATCTACCGACACGGCGTCCTCCGGTCTCTTCCCCGAACTCCCTGATCTGCCCGTCACCCCGTGGGGTCGTGCCAGTCGTCGCCATTGGACAGCAGGCTATCTGCCTCCTTCGGACCCCACGTGCCCCGCTGGTAGGGGTGCACCGGGACGACGTCGCCCAGCACCGGGTCGACCACCCGCCACGCGGCCTCCACGGTGTCCTGACGGGCGAACAAGACACGGTTCCCGTCGAGCGCTGCGCCGATGAGGCGGTCATAGGGTCGCATGTCCGCCCCGCTGTCCTCGGCGAACACCAGGTCCTGCAGTTGCGGCTCGCGCCCGGCGCCGGGCTTCTTACCCGCGAGGGCGAGTCCGATCTCGGTGTTCGGCCAGATCCGGAAGCGCAGGGTGTTGCGCAGGCGGGTGCGGCTGACCCCGAACACGTCGAAGGGAACGGGCCGGAACCGGATGCTCACCTCCGTCGCGGTCACGGGCATCGTCTTCCCGGCGCGGATGAGGATCGGGACGCCCGACCAGCGCCACGAGTCGAGGGCGAGCCGGACCGCGACGTAGGTCTCCACCGTCGACAGGGCGTCGACGCCCGCCACGTCGCGGTAGCCCTCGTACTGCCCGCGGACGGTGTCGGCGGGGGTGAGCGGGCGGAGCGCGGAGATCACCCGCGACTTGGCGTCGAGCCACGAGTCCGGCCCGGAGCCGTCCGGCGGGTCGGCGATGACGGTGGCGAGCACCTGCAGCATGTGGTTCTGCACGACGTCGCGGATTGCGCCGGTGTGGTCGTAGAACCGGCCGCGATCGGCGACGTCGAACGCCTCGGCCATCGTGATCTGGATGCTCTCCACGTGGTCGCGGTCGAGCAGGGGTTCGAACATCGAGTTGGCGAACCGGGCGACGAGGACGTCGTTGAGCGGGTCCAGGCCCAGCCAGTGGTCCACTCGGTAGATCGCGTCCTCGGGGAAGTGGTCGTGCATCGTCGCGTCGAGGGCGATGGCGCTGGCCAGGTCGGTGCCGAAGGGCTTCTCCACCATCACCCGGGCTCCGTCCGCCCGGCCCGCCCCCGCGATCCCCTCGGCGATGCGCCCGAACAGGACGGGGGGAACCTCCAGGTAGAACAGGGCACGCCGGCAGTCCGTACCCATCTCCTGCGACATCGCCTCGTAGGTGGCGGCAGAGTCGAGATCCCCGTCGACGTAGCGGAGCAGGCCGAGCATCGTCCGTGCCGACGGTGCCGCCGGATCCATGTTGTTGTCGCGCAGCGATTGCGCCGCGTACTCGCGGAACCGGTCCAGGTTCCACCCGCTCTTCGCCACACCGATCACCGGGACGGTGAGCACGCCCCTGTCCACCAGCCCGACGAGCGCGGGGAAGGTCTCCAGCTTGGCCAGGTCGCCGGTCGCCCCGAAGATGACCAACGCGTCGACTCGGTCCGTCGCCATGATGTGTGCTCCTGTCCGTCCGATGTGGTCAGCTGCGGCCCTCGTCATCCGCCCTGGTCAGCTAAGGCGTTCGAGCACGTGGTCGCCGACGCGTAGGGCGTTCGCCATCGCCGTCAGCGACGGGTTCACGGCTCCGATGCTCGGGAAGAAGCTCGTGTCGACGACGTAGAGGTTGTCGACCTCGTGCGTCCGGCAGTTCACGTCCAGCGCGGAGGCGAACGGGTCCATGCCGAACCGCACGGTGCCGGCCTGGTGCGCCGTTGCGCCGATCGGCTTGCCCTTGTGCAGGTAGATGCTGTGGTGCAGCAGGTTTTCGTGCATCCCCAGGTCACAGAGCCGTGACTCCAGTGCCCGGCGCAGCCGTTTCAGCCCTTCGAGGTTGTTCTTCTCGTCGAGCGTGAGCTGGATGCGCCCGTCGCGGTCGAGGCTCACCCGGTTCTCGGGCAGGGGGAGGTCCTCGCCGCAGAGCCAGAAGTCGACGGCGTGGCGGGCGAGCTCGTCGAAGGGCATGTCCGGGCTGATCCGTCCGGCCCAGTGCGGGGCGTTGGCCCGGATCTGCTCGGCGTCGGACTTGCCGAGCATCTGGATGCCGCCCATCGGGTGGTCGAAGTCCTCCGAGCCGAGGTACCAGTCGTGGAGTGCGAGGGTCTTCTGGAACCGGGTGGGGTTGGGCTCCTTCGACACGGCCATCAGCGCAAGGTTGTTGTGGCGCATGTAGTGCCGTCCGACCACGCCCGATCCGTTGGCGAGCCCGTCCGGGTGCCGGTCGTTCGCCGAGCGCAGCAGGAGGACCGCGGAGTTCACCGCGCCGCAGGAGACCACAACGATGTCGGCGCTGAAGCGGACGACCTCGCCGTCGCCGAACTCGGTCACCACGGCGGTGACCGTCCGGCCGCTCGGATCCGTCTCCAGCCGGGTCACATGGGCGCCGGTGATGAGCTGGACGTTCTCGTGGCGCAGCGCCGGATCGACGCAGATGACCTGGGCGTCGGACTTGCCGTCGACCAGGCACGGGAACCCGTCCACCCGGTCGCAGCGGATACACGTGCTGCCGTGGGCGGCGGCGCCGTTCGGCTCCTGGGTCAGCCGCACCCCGATCGGAAGGTGGAACGGATGCAGGCCCTGTTTCTCGAGGTCGTCGGCCAGTTGCTGGATCCGGGGCGCGTGCATGACCGGGGGGAACGGGTAGTCCGAGGTCGCGTCGCCGCAGGTCGGGTCCTCACCGTGGCGGCCGTGCACGTCGTAGAGGTGCTCGGCCTCGGTGTAGTACGGCTCCAGGTCGGAGTACGCGATCGGCCAGGCCGGGGAGATGCCGTCGTAGTGGCGCAGTTCGCCGAAGTCCTGCGGGCGCAGCCGGAACAGGGCGGCCCCGTAGAACTTCGTGTTGCCCCCGACGAAGTAGTTCACCTCGGGCGGGAACTCGTTGCCGGTCCCGTCCAGCCAGAACTCCGGCGCCCGGTAGCGGCCCTTCACGAACACCTCGGTCGAGTCCCAGTTGGCCCGCTCCCGCGGCAGGTAGCCACCGCGCTCGAGCATCAGGACCCGCTTTCCCGAGGGGGCGAGCCGATGCGCGAACGTCCCGCCGCCTGCACCGGTGCCGATGACGATGACGTCGTAGTGGGTGTCGTCCGAAGGGGTCGTGGCGGAGCGCGTGATGTCGGAGCGGGGATCCTCAGGCACCGGGCCTCCTCGCGGTGGGCGCGCCGGCGAGTGACGCGGGCGCGCCCACGGTGCGACGGGTCGCGGGGCGGCACATCACCTGCGTGAGGTGAGCGGGATCCGGTAGCCGGATGCACTGTCACCGGCCCGTCGGCAGCGGGTTCGGCGCGCGGCGTGGACCGGGCCGCGCAGTCCCCCCGGCCCCGTGGTGGTGGGGCACCCCCCACCACCACGGACGTGGGTACACCCCGCCGGACCGGGTGCGGTCTCCATTCTCGCGAGGTGCGACGCCGACGATGCTTGCTCCCTACCTGAGTGACCGTGGAACCGGCGGCTCCGTGAGGTCGTCCGCGAGAGCGAGAGGGAGGTGGCCGTGACAGCTCGAATCGTCGCGCATTGGCACTGCGGGTCCTGTGACGTCGCGGGCCGTGATCCCGAATCGGAGCCGAGTTGCTGGAACTGCGGCGGCGCCGTCACCGTCACGGCACGGCCGTCGCAGGTGTGGTCGGAATCCGCGGACTGAGCGGTCGGGTCGAGGGCCGGGTACGGATCGCTGGTCTCGGTCAGCTGTTCTCCCGACCGTCGCCGTGCGTCGCCTGCGAAAGGGTCGGGTAGTCGGTATAGCCCCTGTGGTCGCCGCCGTAGGCCAGGGTGAAGTCGGGGGTGTTGAGCGGTCCGCCGTGCTGCAGCCGTAGCGGCAGGTCCGGGTTGGCCAGGAACAGCGCGGC
>DASYES010000083.1:0-1681 GCA_036498885.1 Pseudonocardia sp. | reverse complement strand
TCGAGCCCGAGCGACTGCTGCTGCATCACCGGCGCGGGCGCCCCGGTTCCGGAGCACTCCACATGGCCGAGCCCGAGAAGGTGGCCGACCTCGTGGTTCACCACGTAACGCCGGTAACCGGTGAGGTCCCCGCGATAGTCGGGATGCCCCTCGACCCAGCGGTGGTGGTTGACCACGGCGTCCGGCCCGGAGCGACAGGACAGCGGGCCGCCGGTGTCGATCGGCGCGCAGAGCCGTGTGGTCGTGTCCGGGCTGGCGAGCCGCACCACGATCTCGGCCGCACCCGCGGTGCGCCTGAATGTCGCGTCCCGGCCCCAGCCGCGCGGGTCGTTGAGCGTTCGCATCACGAATCGGGCGAAGGCCGCAGGGTCGATCGGGAGCCCGCCCTCCACCTCCACGCGCACGGTCCGCACCACGCCCGGCACCGGGGCGGAGGTCGATCCCGGCACCACCGTGAACACGCCCGTCCCGACGGGAGGCACGACGCGGGTGACGATCCCGGCGATCGCATCGGGCCCGCTCACCGCCGCCGGGACGGGAGCAGGTGGTACAGCAACCGGTTCGCGGGCGAAAGGGGCGTGGACCGCATCGGGAGACCGCGCAGGTCCGGCCCCGGCGACGACCCCGAGCGGGACCACGCCGAGCACGACGGCGACAGGAACCAGTCGCGCGCGCCCGTTCACCGATCGCATCGCGCCACCCTGTCACCGATCGGGTGTAGCCGCCCGTGGAAGCGCCCACTACCGCCACGGTCGGTGATCACTTGCGCACCGAATGGCCTGTGGCGTCCACCCCGTCCCTGCGGTTAGCTACTGCCAGTAACGACTGGGGGTGACGTGGGCGGTCGGCACCGGCGGAGCGGACAGCGACGGCGCTGGCCCGTCGTGACGGTCACCGCCTTGCTCATGGTCGGTGCGGGCGTCGTGATCGGGATGCGGACCTTCACCGCGTGCCGGCCGGTGGACCTCACCATCGCCGCCGACCCCGCGGTGGTCGAGCCCGTGCGCCAGGCGCTCGCAGCCGAACGCCGCGGCGCAGCGCGGTGCGCCGGGGTCCGCGTGGTCGAGGCCTCGCCCACGCTGGCGGACGAGATCCGGGCCAACGCACCCGGGCTGCCCGACGTGTGGATACCGGACTCCTCGCTCGCCCTCGACGCGCTGGACACCGCGTCGGGCTCCGTGGTGGACCAGCGGTCGTCACTGGCCTCGTCGCCGGTCATGCTGGTGCTCCCGGAGGCCGACGCCGGGCGCTACGGCAACCCCGCGAGGCCCGTGTCGTGGAACACGCTCCTGACCCATGCCAAGCCTCCCGCCCTGCCCGACCCCGCCACCGAACACGCCGGACTCGCAGCACTCACCGCCCTGCACATCGCTATCGGTGATGACGACGGCAGACCGCGTCCGGCGTTCGTCGCCGCGGCGCTCTCCCTCTCCCGCGACGCGCCGCCCTCGGTGGCGGCGGGCTTCGACGCCGTGCAGCGCGACGGGGCCGCGGCCCGGGCGTTCCTCGCGTCCGAGCAGGCCGTGGTGCGTCACGACCGGGAGCGGGCCGGCGGGAGCGGTGGCGCACCGGTCACGTCGCTCGCGCTGCGGGAAGGGGCCGCCGCCCTGGACTTCCCGTTCGTGCGCATCCGCGCCGGCCGGCCCGCAGGCCTCGACCCCGCGCTCAGCGAGACGATCAA
>DASYES010000082.1:0-9799 GCA_036498885.1 Pseudonocardia sp. | reverse complement strand
ACATGGCCGAGTTCATCGGAGACGACATCGCCACCGAGTACTCCGCGCTGATGAGCAAGGTGGTGGCGAGCGGCAACCACCGCGTGAAGTTCCCGCTCAACGAGCCCGCGGCGGGGAAGAAGCGCTCGCAGATCGACGAGTATCTCGAGTTCTACGGCGGGCCCGGCGCCCAGCACCTCGCGCTGGCGACGAACGACATCCTGACCACGGTGGATGTGCTGCGGGCCAAGGGCGTGGAGTTCCTGTCGACGCCGGACTCGTACTACACAGACGCCACGCTGCGGGCGCGCATCGGCGAGGTGCGGGTGCCGATCGAGGAACTGCGGTCGCGCGGCATCCTCGTCGACCGCGATGAGGACGGTTACCTGCTGCAGATCTTCACGACGCCCCTCGGCGACCGGCCCACGGTGTTCTTCGAGCTCATCGAGCGGCACGGGTCGCTCGGTTTCGGCAAGGGGAACTTCCAGGCGCTGTTCGAGGCGATCGAGCGGGAGCAGGCCCGGCGCGGCAACTTCTGAGCCGTCCTCGCGCCGCCGGCCCCGGGCGGGTCAGCGCGGTCCGTCGGCAATCCGGTCGAGCCACTCACCGAGCAGGGCCTGCTCCGCTGCGCTGAGTGCGGCGGTGGGCGCGGCGCGCAGGGCCGCCCCGAGGGCGACGGCCCGTATGCGGGTGGCGTCGCCCGGTTCCGATGCAGCCAGGGAGTCCGGTGTGCTGTCGACGGTGATCTCGCGCAGCACGTTCTCCCGCGCGATGGTCAGCAGCTCGAGGTCCCGGTCGTCCTCGCGTGTGGCGATGAGCGAGAGAACCAGACCCATGGCGGTGCCGTGGATGAGCCGGGCGGCCCGGTCGACGCTGTAGCGCAGCCGTCCTGCCGCGGCGACGCGGGAGACCATGCGCAGCAGCAGGGCCTCTGCCTCGCATGCGGCGGGGCACGGGGCGGAGTTGGCGTACATGAGCGTGTAGAACGCGGGCCGGGACAGCCCGAACTGGACATGCATGTCCCAGCCCCGCCGGAGGTCGGCCACCGGATCGTCGGATTCGTCGAGACCGTGCTTCTGCACGAGGTAGGACTCGAACCCGTAGGCGGCGACCGCCTGGAGGAGGCCTGCTTTGTCGCCGAAGAGGCGGTAGAGCGTGGGTGCCTGGACACCTGCGGCTGTGCCCACCGCGCGCGTCGACACCGCGTCGCGGCCCTCGCGCTCGAGCAGGGCGGCCGCGGCCCGCAGGATCCGATCCCGCGTGGTGGGCGCGGCTGAGATGTCGGTTTCGACGGACATGTGGCGACGTTACCGTCCCGATCAGCGGTGTTAACGATGCTAATGCTACTGCGTTAGGATGGCTAGCATATCAATGATAACGTTCGAGTGTTAGCCAAGTGCTGCACGACGGGAGTAACAGAGATGACCACTTCGGTTCCAAGTCGCGTCGCGATCGTCACGGGCGGAACGCGTGGCATCGGCCGTGCGACCGCCGAACGGCTGGCCGCAGACGGCATGGCCGTGGTCGCGGTGTACGCGGGCAACAAGGGTGCGGCCGACGAGACGGTCTCCGGACTCCTCGCCGCCGGTGCGCGGGCGGTGGCCGTGCAGGCGGACGTCGCCGACGAGCACGCCGTCGCTGCTGCGTTCGACGTGGCGGAACAGGAGTTCGGAGGTGTCGACGTGGTCGTCAACGCCGCGGGTCTCATGATCCTCGCTCCGCTGGCCGACTTCGACCTCGACGCGCTGGACCGGATGCACCGCACCAACATCCGTGGCACGTTCGTGGTGAACCAGCAGGCCGCCCGCCGGGTGCGCCGTGGCGGCGCGATCATCAACTTCTCGTCCACGGTGAAGAAGCTCGCTCTGCCCACCTACACCGCCTACGCCGCCAGCAAGGGGGCCGTCGACGCGGTCAGTCTCATCCTGGCCAGGGAGCTTCGCGGCCGGGACATCACCGTCAACGCGGTGGCTCCAGGTCCCACCGCATCGGACATGTTCTTCGAGGGCAAGGACCAGGAGACGATCGACCGGTTCGCCAAGCTGAACCCCATCGAGCGATTGGGTACGGCCGCCGACACCGCCGAGGTCGTCTCGTTCCTCGCCGGACCCGCCCGCTGGATCAACGGCCAGACGGTCTACGTGAACGGCGGAGCGATCTGACGACAGTGCCGAGCTGCTGCCCCGCTCCGGGCGACGACCAGAGCGCGGGATCAGCCGGATCGGGTTGCCCTACTCCTGGGTCAACCGGTCGACGGTGTCAGCGGCGCTCGCGAGGGGGAGCACGCCGCTGACGGAGCGGGAGAAGTAAGACGGTCCGTGATGGGGGCAGGTATGCAGGATCTGGTCGACATCGTGTGGGCGGGGCGCTCACCGGGAGGTTCGACGCGTCGCCACTCGGTGGACGGTTGTCGATCGACGAGGGCGAGCAGGTGCAGCTGTCGGTCCTGTCGCGGTGGGAGGAGCGCGGCCGGTCGCGAGCGGGCTGGAAGGTCGGACTGACTTCCGGGGAGGTGCGCGACTCGTTCGGCCCCGGCGTCCGTCCCTTCGGATTCCTGCTGGACGAGCGCGTGTTCGCGTCGGGGGCGACGATCGACCTGCGGGAGCTCTCGCGGGCCGGGCTGGAGACGGAGCTGTGCTTCCGGATCAACGCCCGGTTGTCCGGCCCTGGGGTGGATGCCGGCGAGGTGGCGCGATCAGTGGAATCGGTGGCGGCGGCATTCGAGATCAACGAGGGACGGATCGACGGCCCGCAGGAGCCGGGCATCCGGGTCGCCGACAACCTCACGCAGTGGGGAGTGGTGCTGGGCGAGCCGGTGACCCCGGTGCCGAACCGGGCCGTGTTCGACAGCACCGTCTCGACGCTCTCCCGCGACGGCGAGTTGCTGCAGTCGGTGCCGGCCGCCGGGCACATCGACGACCACTTCCTCTCCATCGCCCGGCTCGCCCACCAGCTGTCGAAGTTCGGTCTCGCCGTCGAAGCGGGTGATCTCGTGATCACGGGCTCCTTCACCCGCGTGCGTCCCGGGCTGCCGTCCGGCGCCTACGTCGGCGAATTTTCCGGAATCGGTGAGGTACGGGTGAAATTTACGGACGGAACGTGACGGGCGACCGAGATCGGCTGCCGCGAATCATTGTGGCCGACGCCCATTTTGTGGGTCAATCGGTGACCGAGCGTGCGCGCGGGGCGCGGCTCGGTGACTCTGCGACAATGCGAGCGTGCGCGGAATTGGGGCGTGGAGTTCATCGCCGAGGTGGTTCATCCACATCTTCGTGGTTCTCGTGGCGCTGGCTCCGGTAGCCGCCTGTAGCGCATCGGGCAATTCCGACGGAATGGATGACTCCGGTGCGCCGCCCGCCGACTACGTCGACATCGCCCAGGTTCCCCTCGCGCCACCCGCGCCTGCGGTGCAGCTGGGCGGTTCGACGGGCACCTGGCGTATCGACTGCGGACGCAACCTGCAGGGGATCCACAACTCGGACAACGTGGTCGCCGACCCCGGGGTCGTCGGCGGGGCTCATCACTTCCACGACTACGTCGGCAACGTCTCCACCAACGCGTTGTCCACCGACCAGAGCCTGGCCGCAGCGGCGACGACCTGCCCCGACGACGACAGGTCGACGTACTACTGGCCGGTGCTGCGCGAGCCCGGTCCGGACGATGCCGCCAGGTTGGACAATGCGGACGACCATAATATGGGCCGGATCCTCGTGCCGGACTCGGTGCTGCTGGAGTACCGCGGCAGCCCGGTGAGCTCCGTGGTGCCGATGCCGGAGTTCCTCCGGGCGAGCACCGGCAACCCCCACGGGTTCAGCCAGGGCGGCGTCAACTCCGAGCACGTGCAGTGGACGTGTTCGGGAGCCAGGGACCGCATCACGCGGCAGTACCCGCGCTGCCCGCAAGGCGAGCAGGTTGTGCGGATCTTCGACTTCCCGAACTGCTGGAACGGCCGCACCACCGACAGCCCGAACCACCGGGCGCATCTGCGGTTCGCGGATGCGGCCGGTGCCTGCCCGGCCGACACGTTCCCCGTGCCCCAGCTGCGTATGGAGATCGCCTACGCGGTCACCCCGGGCTCCGACTACACGATCGACAGTTTCCCGGAGGAGCTGCACAGCCCGATCAGTGATCACGGTGACTACATCGATGTGATGCCCGACTCCTTGATGGATCGGGTGGTCTCGTGCATCAACTCCGGACAGCAGTGCGCGGCGTGAGGGTTGCCACCGACATCTGCCAAAAGTCGCCGGAATACGACCGACATGTCCTTTTTCAGAAGCGTCGAGAGAACTGATATGGCCCTGTCACTGGCTGGTAGACGCCGTCACCTCGGAAAGACGGTGAACCATTTCGCCGCGGCACCCGTCGTCTCAGGCGATGCGCTCCACAGCTCCCGTCCGCTCGCATCCGGCCAGTGCGCGAAGGGCGATGAAACGATGAAGGCGTCCGTGGCTCGGCTGCCGCTCGCAGGAAGCGGTGCTGCGCGTGATCGCGCATGTCGTCGTGCCCGCTGCGGTGGTTGCCGGCCGGGCGGCGGAGCAGTGGGGTGCGCTCGTTCCACCGCCTTCGGGGGACGTCCTGCGCTCGGAGGGGTGATCGGGGGAGCCCCTCCGCTCCACAGGCGAGTCCAGGGGCCGCGGCCTCATTGGGTGGAGTCGCATCCCGCGTGCCGCTGGGCGCTCGGCGTGCGGCGAAGTGGGTGTTCGTGATCGACGGGCGGGCCGGCAGGCCGCGTGGCCTGCCGGCGCCGCGCCTCGTCCAGGCACGACTCGAGGGGACCGCATCGCGGGGGAAGGTGGTGGGGGGATGGCGGGGCCGAAAGCCCGTGACCGCCGAAACATGGCGGACGAGGCGCTCATCCGCTCGTTGTTCAACGAGCACGGAAAGGCCATGCTCGGTTACGCCACGCGGCTCACGAACGATCGTGCTGCCGCAGAGGACGTCGTGCAGGAAGCGATGCTGCGGGCGTGGCGCAGCCCGGACAGCCTGATCAACAGCAAGGGATCGGTGCGGGGCTGGCTCCTCACCGTGATCCGCAACATCGTCATCGACCGGGCTCGGGCGCGAAACGCACGTCCACCCGAGGTTGCGGAGACCCAGAACACCGTGCCGGTCGAGCGTGACCACGCGGAGCAAGTGGTGGACCACATCGTCGTGCTGGACGCGCTGGAGCGCCTGTCCAGCGAGCACCGCGATGTTCTCGTGCAGATGTACCTGCAGGGACGGACCGTGGGGGAGACGGCCGAGGTGCTCGGCATCCCGAGCGGCACGGTGAAGTCGCGCTCCTACTACGCGCTGCGGGCGCTTCGCGACCTCTTCCCGAAGCGCCCGACGGGCATGGAAGGAGCGGCCTGATGAGGTTGTCGGACAATCACGCCGACATCGACGGCTATGTCATCGGTGAGCTCGATCCGGAGATGGTTCGCGTCGTCGAGGAGCACCTGGCCCTGTGTCCCGGCTGCCGGGAGGAGGTGCGGTCGCTGCGCGAGGTCCAGCGGCTGCTCGCCTCGGTCCCGATGGAAGCCATGCTGGACGGGCCCCCCGACGACGCGGACCTGCTGCTGCAGCGGACGCTGCGCGAGGTACGGAGTGAGGAGTCGGGCACGACCGGCCGTCGCACCAGGTGGGCCGCCGCCGCGGTGGCGGTCGCCGCGGTCGCCGCGCTGTGCGTCGGCATGCTCGTCGGCTGGAGCACGGCTGACTCCGAGCAGTTGGCCTCCGCGGCCCCGGGGGCGCCGGCACCGGCTCCCATGAGGCCCGGAACCCGCTTCGTCACCGCACAGGATCCGGGCACAGGGGCCCGCCTGACGGTGCGTCTCGTCCCGGCGTCCGGGTGGGTGCGGCTCAACGCGGCTGTGAGCGGAATCCCGGCGGGGCAGGCGTGTCACCTGGTCGTGATCGGCCAGAACGGCGACCGGGAGACGGCCGGGGGCTGGCTCGTGTCGACGAGGGCGGCGACCATGGGAGTCACGCTGGACGGCGCGGCGCTGATGGACCCCGCCAAGGTGTCGATGGTCGTCGTGGAGAGCACCAACGGGAGCCCGCTCGTCGCGGCGGATGTCTGACGCCGGGTCACTCGGAGGGCGGCGCGGCGCCCGGACCGCCCTGGTCGCGCCGGCGCACCGCTACCTGTACGGCACCGAGCAGGATCCGCGCGACCAGACCGACGAGGATCAGCCCCATGACCATCTGGAGGGTCGTGACGATCCGGGCGACCTCGG
Organism: Pseudonocardia sp.; assembly: GCA_036498885.1. Classification (GTDB taxonomy): domain Bacteria; phylum Actinomycetota; class Actinomycetes; order Mycobacteriales; family Pseudonocardiaceae; genus Pseudonocardia. The sequence continues at coordinate 3,599 of DASYES010000082.1, read as the reverse complement.
TGCGCGGCACGATGTCGCCGAACCCGACGGTCGCGAAGACGGTGACCGTGAAGTAGAGCGCGTCGGTCCGGTTCAGCATCTCGGAGAAGCTGTCGGGCCGGTTGTTCGCGATCACCAGGTAGATCGTGGCGAACATGAGGATGAAGATCGGCAGGCCGGTCGCGGCGACCTCGGTCGCGCGCACCCGCGGGGTGTCGGACTTGAGCACGGCCTGCACCTGCCGCACCGCGAGCGCGACGAGCAGCAGGACCACGAGCGCGAACCGGAGCCAGGTGCGTAGGTCGAGCGTCATGCGCAGCGGAGCGATGTAGTAGACGGTGACCAGGAAGGTGGTCGTCAGGAACGACCGCAGCATGCTCAGCCCCACGGCGCGGCGATAGGGGTGATTGCGGTCGTTCCGGTTCGTCACGGTTCGTCCCGGACGGTTCAGTCCGTCCGCGACGCAGCGGGCCCGAGGGTGGGGGGTGTGCTCCGGTCGGATTGCCCACCGGTGTCACGGCCGGGCCGGACGCCGAGGCGCTCCTCGACCCGTTCCAGCGCGAGCACCCCCGCGATGATCGACGGCGGCAGCAGCGCTGCCAGGAGGAACTCGACGACCATCACTCCTCCAGAGGGACGGCGAAGGTGGACCTCGATGTCGGCCGCTTCGATCGGCGGCCGGGGTGGATACCCGGTGCGTCAGATGCTGATGGCCTTGGGAGGACGGTCGGCCGTGCACAGCGCCCAGATCACGAAGACGTCGAGGGCGATGATCAGGAGGGACCAGAGGGGGTAGTACGGGATGAACATGAAGTTCGTCAGCATGCTGATGACCGCCAGCGCGACACCGACGACGCGTCCCCAGATCTGGCCGGTGAGCACCGCGACACCGGCGATGGCGACGACGATCCCGATGATCAGATGGATCCAGCCCCAGGTCGTGACGTCGAAGGAGTACACGTAGTTCAGGCCGACGACGTAGACCTCGTTGCGGAACAGCGCCACGAGACCGGCGAGAGCCTGGAAGATGCCCCCGACGATCATGATGGTGCCGGCGAAGACGAGAAGTCCGGTCTTCCAGGGCGAGGTTCCGGTACCGGTCGTGTTGTCGTAACCGGTTGTCGTGCCGGTCGTGCTGGTGCCGCTACCGGGCGTGCCGGTGCCGGTCGTACTGCCGGGAGTTGCCTCAGGCGATGTGGACATCGAAACTCCTCCTCCGCGTGCGTATCGGTGGGATCGTGTCTCGCCCGGCGGACCCACCCCTCATCCGTGAGGGGTGAGCCGGAGGTCCCGTGGCGCGTTCGACCGCTGGTGGGCGGTTCCGGATCAGACCTTCTCGGGGTCCGTCTCGGAGAAGGCCTCCCGGAGCTTCGCCTCCTGGTCGGCCGACAGGTTCGTGCTGACGAGCTCGGCACGGGTGCCACGGAAGGCGTCGACGACCCGGTCCGTGACGGCGTCCTGGGTCATCGCGAAGAGGGCGGACGTTCCGGGGGTGACCTTGTCGCGCACCTTCTTGATGAAGTCGTCGTCGATGCCCACATCGGTGAGGGAACCGGTCAACGCCCCCACCGCGGCACCGACGGCCAGGCCGAGCAGCGGCACGAAGAAGATGAGGCCGAACAACAGACCCCAGAAACTCCCGCCGAGCGCGCCTGCGCCGGTGAGGTTGTGCAACTGCTGCGTCCGCGGCTTCTTCCGGTCGTCGGGCCAGGTCACCACCGCCGCGTCGACCACGCGGATCAGCTCCTCCTTCTGCAGCCGTTCGAGTGTGGTGAGCGCGTTCTGTGCGCCGTCCGCCGTGTCGAACTTCCACACCGTCAGCGTCGCCATGTGGGCCTCCTCGTGAGCCGTCGTCGCGGCGACTCTGCGGACCGCGGACCGCGCGGGCATCACCCCGCCGGGGTGAAGGACCATGCGGCGCTATCCCGGCCGCTCCACATCGCGGGGCTCGTCCGTATCACGGGGCTCGTCCGTCCGGTTGGCGTCGAGCCGCTGCATCGACACCACCTGCAGGCCGAGTGACTGGATCAGCGCCAACACGGAGTGCATCTCGGCGTCGTCGACCGTGCCGGTGAGGACGGTCTGCGCCGGCACCTCCACGACCTCCATCCCGGCGAAGGCGTCCCGGGCGCGCTCCGACAGCCGTCCCGCCAGGCGGAACTCGTAGCGTCGTCCCGGCACGGCAGGCCTCCTCCCACTCGCGCCGGGCGATGCCGGCGAGAGCCGAACGATGACAACGCTCGCCCCGTCCGCGCCCCCCGTCCTCCCCCGGCGCAGGTGATTCCCGGTCAGGGCAGCAGCCCGCGCTCGGACGCCCGCTGCACCGCCTCCCGCCGGGTGGAGACCCCGAGCTTGGCGTAGATCGAGCGGATGTGGCTCTTGACGGTGTTCACCGAGACGGTCAGCTCGGAGGCGATCTCACCGGCGCCGCGCAGCGACGGCAGCAGGGCGAGCACGACGAGCTCGCGTTCGCTGAGCACAGCGGCCGGTTCGGCGCACACCGCCAGCGTGGCGAGCCGCACCTCGAGGTCCGGTGATCCGGTCGGCCGGCCGCGGTCGGCCAGCAATGTGCGGGTCCGTGGCCCGGCGAGGGCGAACGGCCGGACGACCCCGATCGTGTCGGCGGCCGCAAGGGCCGCATCGAGTGCCCTTCGGGCCGCGGCGTCGTTGCCGCTCTCCAGTGCCGCTTCGACGTCGAGCAGGTGGATCTCGAGCAGGGTGTGCGGGAGCAGGACGGGCACGGCGGAGGCGCGCACCGGGTCGACGACGACGCGTGCTACCTCGTGTCGGCCGATGACCGTGTCCGTCCAGGCCTGCAGCAGCAGCACCTCGCCGGTCCGGCCGATGCGGGACTCGAGCCAGTGCTGGACCTCGGCGGCGGCCGGGATGTTGCCCTGCAGCAGCGCCGTCCGGTGCTCGAGGACGCCCAGGGCGGCGTGGAGCGCCCGCGGTGCCGGTGCGCCACCCAGCTCACGCCGTGCTGCCCGCATCTCGGCGGCGCCGCGGTCGCGTTCGCCCTCGTCGGCGAGGGCGGCGCCGTGCACGACGCGCAACGCGTACTCGGCCTCCGGCGTGATCGGGTCCGGCATCGCGAGTGTTGTCCCGGCACGGGCCCGTGCCCCGGCAGGGTCGCCCTGGAGCAGGTCGGCGTAGGCGAGCATCCCGGTGGCGCAGGCAGACCAGCGGGACGGGTGGAGGTTGTGGCGCAGCGCCGCCGCGGCCGCCTTCCCGGCCGCCGCCACCATCCCGCGATGGTCGCGCCGGAGCGCCGCCACAGCGGCGGCGAGTGTGCTGCTCTGCACCTCGACCCGGCCGAGGTCGTGCGTCGTCGCGACGATCGTGCACTCCTCCAGCTCGGCCAGCGCGACGTCGAGGTCCCCGTGGCCGTCCGGGGACAGCTCGGCCGCCGCACGGCTCAGGTGCAGCAGTGCCGTGAGCTCGGGCCGGACGTCGGGCGACCCGCCGCCGGCCACGCGTGGCGCGGGCGCGTCATGGGTAGGGATGCCGGGCGCAAGCAGCTCGGCGGTGCTGCGCAGGACCTCGAGCTCGGGATCGGGCGTTTTCGGCCAGGCCAGCCGGGCGTGCTGAAGATCGACGGCGGCTGCCGGGAACGCGCGCTC
>DASYES010000081.1:0-2826 GCA_036498885.1 Pseudonocardia sp. | reverse complement strand
TGCCCGGTCCAGCCTGCGGTGACGTGCCGGCGGGCGAACTCGACGTGCACGGTCGGGCGGCCCCGGCGGGTGGCGGAGGCGTCCATCAGGTCGTCGTGGATCAGCGCGCAGGCCTGGATCAGCTCCAGCGCGCTGACCGCGCGGAGCACGGAGACCGCCTCGGGCGAGTCGACCGCCCCGCCCGCGCCGCGCCAGCCCCACCAGGCGAACGTCGGCCGGATGCGCTTGCCTCCCTGGAGGACGAATGCGACGAGTGCGTCGGTGGCCTCGGCGAACACGGGGTCGATGGCGGTGGCGTCGGTCGTGCGCGACCTGAGAAACGCGGCGAGTGCGGCCTCGACGGCCACGACGAGTCCGGTGTCGTCGAGCAGTTGGTCGACGGGCCGTGCATCGGCCCCGAAGGGGTCGTGCTCGGTGTCGAGTGCTCCGGTACGGGTCACCTGGGGGACCTCGGTAGGCCCGGTCGGATCGCGCCGCGGCATCGGGGAGGCAGATGTGCTGGTGGGCGAGGCACGAATGGAGCGTAACGGCGTCGGCACGGTGCGGCGCGCCGACGACGCCGTCGGCCGTAGGCTGAACCTGTGAAGGTCACCCAACGGATCGGCGGCGACCGTCCCGTCTTCTCGGTGGAGTTCTTCCCGCCGAAGGACGAGACCGGTGAGGCCGAGCTGTGGCGCGCCGTCCGCAGGCTGGAGCCGCTCGACCCTGCCTTCGTCTCCGTCACCTACGGCGCAGGGGGCTCCAGCCGGGACAGGACGATCCGGACCACGGCCCGCATCGCCACCGACACCACGCTCGTCCCGATGGCCCACCTCACCGCGGTGTCGCACTCGGTGAGCGAACTGCGGCATGTGATCGGAGCCTATGCCGCGGCCGGCATCTCGAACATCCTCGCGGTGCGCGGCGACCCGCCCGGCGACCCGCTCGGGGAGTGGGTGGCGCATCCCGAGGGCCTGACCTACGCCGACGAGCTGGTCACGCTGGTGCGCCGCCTCGGTGACTTCTGCGTGGGCGTGGCGGCGTTCCCCTATGGCCACCCGCGCTCGCCCGACCCCGAGTCCGACCTCACGCGGCTGCTGGCGAAGATCCGGGCGGGGGCCGACTTCGCGATCAGTCAGCTGTTCCTGGAGCCGGAGGGGTTCCTGCGGCTGCGCGACCGGCTCGCCGGTGCGGGCTGTGACGCTCCGCTGCTGCCCGGCATCATGCCGCTCACCACGGTCCGGACCCTGCGCCGCGGGCCGGAGCTCTCCGGTGCGCCGGTGCCACCGGCGTTGACCGAGCGACTGGAGCGCTACTCCGACGACCCCGCGGCCTTCCGGGCCGCCGGCATGGACGTCACGTCGGAGATGTGCGCACGCCTCCTCGACGAGGGGGTGCGGGGCCTGCACTTCTACACGCTGAACAGGTCGACCGCCACGGTGGAGCTGGTGCGGCGGCTCGGGCTGGCGGCCCAGCGCCCCGCCGTCACTGCCCAGGGGTGACCGGGGGGTTGCGGGTGCGGCGGGCGAGCACCACCACCGCCGCACCGGCCAGCGCCACCATCGCGCCCAACCCGATCGTCCAGTTGACCGCGGAGGGCGCGTTGGGGTCGGCGAACGCGACCACCGCGTTGGTGTCGCCGACCTCGCCCGGCACGAACGTCCAGCTCACGGTGCTGTTGTTGGTGTCGCCGTTGGTGTCGACGACCTGGCCGGGGAATCCGATCTTCAACTGGAAGTCGGCCCGGTCGACCGGCACGGTGGTGAGGTCGACGGCGCCGCCCAGCAGCACCCGGCTGCCCACGCGGCGCATGTCGAACCGCACCGCGTTGCCCGCCGGGCCCGCTACCTGCGTAAGGCTCGCGACCTGGGCGAAGGTGAGCCCGGAGAACCGCAGCACCGACCCGGCGTAGCCGTCCTGACGGTACGGCGACACGTCGACGTCGGACTCCAGCTCGGACGGAATCGTGATCGTGGGCCCGGGGTCGTCGGCGCTCTTCTCGGGGGTGGCGATGAGGATCTCGCCGGTGACGGTGTCGTCGGGCTGCACGGCGAGCGCAGCCCGGACCCGCGCGCATCCGCTCAGCAGACCGGTCGCCACCAGCAAGGCCAGCAGTAGCAACGGCAGGACGCGGCGGCGGGCAGCGGTCGACGTCGGCACGGCGGACATCGTGCCACCCCGGTGCGACGCAACGGGCGGCCCCGTCGGTCCGGCTACCTGGCCGGCGGCATGGGGAGTTCGCGGCCGAGCACCGCGAACGGGCGGGAGTCGCCGGTGAAGCGATGGTTGCGCAGCACGTCGCGGAAGCCGGTGCGCCGGTAGAGCCGCCACGCCCGGCCGGGCGGCTCGGTGCCGTATTCGGGCGTGGAGAGCAGCACCCGTGGCCGGTCGGTGAGGGCGAGCAGGGCCCGCAGCAGGCGCTCGCCGAGCCCGTGGCCCTGGGCGTCCGGATGGACGTGGAGCTCCGTCAGCTCGAAGTAGTCGCGCAGCCAGATGTAGGCCTCGGGGCCTTCGGCGGACACCCCGCGGCGGACCTCCTCGAACCACCACTGCCCCGGGCCCCCGGTGTAGCCGTAGGCGATGCCGAGCAGCGCGCCGGCGGAGTCGAGCCACCCGACCGCGCGCCAGCCTGGCCTGCGGGAGTGGTCGAGCCAGAGCGTGCGCCTGTGCCGTGCGGTGCTGTTGGGATAGCCCATCGCGGTCACGTACACGTGCAGCGCTTCGGCCAGTCGGTCGGCGAGATCATCCGGACCGAGCTGAATCAGCTGATGTGCCGGAGCCCTTGTCACCCGTCCATCACACCATGTGGACCGCACCCGCGCCGCTCCGGTCGACGGCGACTTGACG
>DASYES010000080.1:0-4853 GCA_036498885.1 Pseudonocardia sp. | reverse complement strand
GTGGGGAGCGCACCGGCACAATCGTCGCGATGACGACGACGGCACCCCGGCTGCTGCAGGTGCAGCGCAGCGAGCGGATCACCCCGCGGATGGTCCGCGTGACCCTTGCCGGAGCAGAGCTCGCCGGGTTCGCCGGCGAGGGGCCCGACCGCCGCATCAAGATGTTCTTCCCCGTGCCGGGGCAGGATCGGCCCGCGGTGCCGCGGGCGACGTCGGGCGGACCGGTGTGGCCTGCCGGCGAGCCCCGGCCGGTGATCCGCACCTACACCGTGCGGCGCTTCGACGCCGGCGTGGGCGAGCTGGATGTCGACTTCGTGCTCCACGAGGGCCACGGACCCGCGGCTGCGTGGGCACGGGAAGCGGGCCCCGGCTCGTGGGTGGGCGTGTCGGAGCCCGGCGGTCGCTACGAGCCGGACCCTGCAGCGGATTACCACGTGGTGATCGGCGACGAGACGGCGCTCCCAGCGGTGGCCACCGTGCTGGACGCGCTGCCGGCGGGGGTACCGGCCATCGCCTTCCTCGAGGTGGCCGACGCCGGCGAGGAGCAGCAGCTGCCGGGTGCGGCCACGGTGCGGTGGGTGCACCGCGGCGACCAGGAGCCCGGCACCCCCCTCAGCGAGGTGGTGCAGGCCGCCGAGTTCCCCACCGGGGACGGGCAGGCATGGCTCTCCGGCGAGTCGGCCTGCGTGCGCGACCTACGCAAGCACCTGCTCGACGACCGTGGCCTGGACCGGCGGCGGGTCTACGCCACGGGCTACTGGCGCGCCCGCTGACCTTCCCCCGACGCCGGCGACACCTGGCGCGCCGCCGACGTCGGCCAGCCGGCCCGTCCGCTGCGGTCGGCCGATGAACTGGTGGTCGCTGCGGATGCGCCCGTCCCCGTCGAGGACGAGGAACTCCAGGCCACCGCCCACCGGCTCGCCGTCGGCCGTCGGGAACACATGCTTTCCCTGTGAATGACCCGGCGACGACGGAGCGGCAGCGCAACGCCCGGACCGGGGAGCCCGGAGACAGAGCTCACGATGGCAGAGGCACCACCGGCGTTTCCGGCGCCGGTCGAGGCGGCCGCACCGGGTCCGCGGCGCCCACGTACTCATCGAGCCAGGCGAGGACCGGGGCGGCCGAGCGCCATGTGGCACGCACCCACTCCAGCGGTTTGCGCGTGGCGAGCCACTCGCCCGCGGGCCGGGAACGCGCGAGCTGCAAGCCGCGCCGGCGCAGCAGCACGATGCGGGGGTGCTCGGCGCCGAAGCCACGTGGGGTGCCGGTGAGTGGGCGTCCCGGATCGGGCACGAGACCGTCGAGCCCGGCGAGCAGTGCAGTGAGCTCCTCCCCCGCCGGCCCGTCGACGGCCGCGCGGTACCGCCGGAGCTGACCGGCGTCGAACGACCAGTGGCCCGCCGTGACCGACAGCGCAGACGCCGACAGCACCACGGCGAGAGCCGACCCCCCGGAGGTGGTGGCCACACCCCCGGTGTCGGTGCGGTACGGCGGGGCGTCGGGTCGGAACCGCCTGTTGACGGCCGGCCGCAGCACACGGACCGGACCGACCTCGGGGGCCAGCTCAGCGGCGAGAGCCAGCATCGGTGCCTGCACCGCGGTGGCGTGGCGGTGGCGGTGCGCAGTCCAGAACTCGCGATTGTTGTCGGCCTCGATCTCGGCCAGGAACACCGTGGCCTCAGCGGGCCATCCCTCGAACACGTCCATCTCGTCCCCCTCGGGTACGGTCGCTGCACTTGATCGATGGGCACTTGGACGACGCGGTCAGCCCGGCGGTTCCACAGCGGGCGCACAGGTTTCGCCCATCGACGGCACAGTCCTGCGCGCGATGCTGGTTAGCATGTCGACGATGAGGGACCAGGCCACGGCGTTGCGGCGGGCCGATGGCAGCCCGATCCGGATCCTCGTCGTCGACGACGAGGCCTCGTTGTCCGATCTGCTGTCGATGGCTCTGCGGTACGAGGGATGGGACGTGCGCGCCGCGGCCGACGGCACGTCGGCCGTCAGGGCCGCGCGGGAGTTCCGGCCCGATGCCGTCGTCCTCGACGTGATGCTGCCCGACTTCGACGGCCTCGAGGTGTTGCGCCGGATGCGCGCGGAGACCCCCGACGTCCCCGTGCTGTTCCTGACCGCCAAGGACGCCGTGGAGGACCGGATTGCCGGGCTCACGGCGGGCGGCGACGACTACGTCACGAAGCCTTTCAGTCTGGAGGAGCTGGTCGCCCGGCTGCGCGGGCTGTTGCGCCGCTCCGGCATGGCCGCAGCCCGGCAGGGCTCCGAGCTCGTCGTCGGCGACCTCGTGCTGGACGAGGACAGCCACGAGGTGCGCCGGGGCGAGGCAGCCGTTGAGCTGACGGCGACCGAGTTCGAGCTGCTGCGATACCTCATGCGCAACCCCAAGCGTGTGCTGTCCAAGGGACAGATACTGGACAGGGTGTGGAACTACGACTTCGGTGGCCAGTCCAACGTCGTGGAGCTGTACGTCTCCTACCTGCGTAAGAAGATCGACGCGGGCCGTACGCCCATGATCCACACCGTCCGGGGCGCGGGTTACGTGCTCAAACCGGCGGCCGGGGGGTGAGGAGCCGCTCGCTGCGGACGCGACTCGTCGCGACGCTGCTGCTGCTCCTCGCCGTCGCGTCGGCCGTGGTCGCACTGGTCACGGCCCTGACGCTGCGCGGCTTCCTGCTCAGCCGGCTCGACGGCGATCTGCGGGTGTCGAGCCACGTGCTCGCCCGCATCGACTCGGACTCGACGCTGTTGCCCCCGCTCGACGCCGAGGAGCGGCCCGGACTGCGCCCGGCCGACAGCCTGAGCGCCGTCCTCCGGGACGGCCAGGTTCTCTCCGCATGGGTGTTCACCCGCGACGGCGGGGTGCAGCCGGTGTCGCCCGAGGAGTACCCCGACCTGGCCGCTGTCCCTGTGGATCACGCGCCGCTCAGCGCCGATCTCGGCCCGCTGGGCGTCTACCGTCTCGTGGCGTTGCCGGGCGGGAGCGGCGACGTGATCGTCACCGGGTTCACCGAACGGACCGTGCAGGACACGGTGGCCCGGCTCGTCACCACCGAGCTGATCGTCGCCGCGGTGACGCTGCTGGGTGCGGGTCTCACCGGTGCCGTCCTCGTGCGGCGGGAGCTGGAACCGCTGGAACGGGTGGCGGCCACCGCCGCGCGGGTCAGCACGCTCCAACTGGACCGCGGTGAGGTCTCGCTGGTGGAGCGGGTGCCCGATACCGACCCGCACACCGAGGTGGGTCAGGTCGGGGCGGCCCTGAACCACATGCTCGACCACGTCGGCGCGGCACTGGAGGCCCGCCAGGACAGCGAGACGCGGCTACGCCAGTTCGTCGCCGATGCAAGCCACGAGCTGCGCACGCCGCTCGCGGCGATCCGCGGCTACGCGGAGCTGAGCAGACGGGGGGAGCTACCGGCCGACGCCGAGTACGCACTCGTGCGGATCTCCGCCCAGTCCGAGCGGATGACCACCCTCGTCGAGGACCTCCTCCTGCTCGCCCGGCTCGACGCGGGCCGGCCGCTCGAGCGCCACGAGGTCGACCTGACGCGGCTCGTCGTCGACGCGGTGAGCGATGCGCACGCCGCCGGCCCCGGGCATCGCTGGCAGCTCGACCTTCCCGGGGAGCCGGTGACGGTGCCCGGGGATGCGTTGCGGCTGGCCCAGGTGCTCGCCAACCTGCTCGCCAACGCCCGCACCCACACGCCGCAGGGCACCACGGTGACGGTCGCCCTCGCCGTGGAGTCCACCGGCGCCCGGCTGGAGGTCGTGGACGATGGTCCGGGCATTGCACCCGAGCTGCTGCCCCACGTGTTCGAGCGGTTCGCGCGAGGCTCCACGTCGAGGTCACGGGCGAACGGCAGCAGCGGGCTGGGGCTCGCGATCGTCGACGCCGTGGTCGCCGCGCACGGGGGTTCGGTGCAGGTTGCCAGCATCCCGGGTCGCAGCGCGTTCATCGTGCGCCTGCCGAGTGTCGCGCCCGAGCAGACGGTGCCGCTGCGCGTGGTTCACGCCGGCCTGCCACCGTCCGACCTTCCTGCGGACGGCATGTCCGCGTTCACAGCAGACCTCACGGACACCGCCGCTCGCCCGGCTGAGACCACGAGCGATGTCGCGCCGGTGACCCACCCGCCCCGCCCCTGAGCTCCTTGTCAGGAGCGCCCTGCGTCCCGTTCGGGTGATCATGCGGGCGTCGTCTGAAATCACAGCCGCCGCACAGGCATCGCATTGGGATGGCACAGGGCTAATCTCCAGCCTCGGCACATATGACCACCACGCTTCCGGCCACCGCCGACCCGCCACAGATCGGGCATCCGCGGCCGCGCCGCAGCTCGTCCCGGGCCCGGCGGGGCGCGGTGGTCGTCCTGCTCGCCGCCACGGCGGTGCTGTATCTGTGGGGGCTCTCGGCCTCGGGCTGGGCCAACGCGTTCTACGCCGGCGCCGCGCAGGCCGGCGGCGTGAGCTGGAAGGCGTGGTTCTTCGGATCCTCGGACGCCGCCAACTCGATCACGGTGGACAAGACGCCGGCGGCGTTGTGGGTCACCGGCCTGTCGGTGCGCCTCTTCGGGCTGAGCAGCTGGAGCATCCTCGTTCCGCAGGCGCTGGAGGGGGTCGCCGCGGTCGGGCTGCTGTACGCCTCGGTGCGGCGCACCGCAGGCACGGCAGCCGGCCTGTTGGCCGGTGCGACGCTCGCGTTGATCCCTGCCGCCGTGCTGATGTTCCGGTTCAACAACCCCGACGCGCTGCTCACGCTGCTGCTCGTCGCGGCGGCCTACGGCACGCTGCGCGCCGTCGAGTCCGGCCGGACGCGGTGGCTGGTGCTCGCCGGCGCGTTGATCGGG
>DASYES010000079.1:0-4525 GCA_036498885.1 Pseudonocardia sp. | reverse complement strand
GCTCGATGGTGTCCGGGTGCGCAGCCGCACCCGTGCCCCGGCCTGGTCCATGAGGTCGATCGCCTTGTCGGGCAGGTACCGGTCGGTGATGTAGCGGTCCGACAGCTCGACGGCGGCGCGTAGCGCGTCCTCGGTGTAGCGCACCTGATGGTGGGCCTCGTAGCGGTCGCGCAGCCCGTTCAGGATCTCGATCGCGTCCTGGGCGCTCGGTTCCGGTATCAGTACGGGCTGGAAGCGGCGGGCGAGCGCGGCGTCGGACTCGATGTGCTTGCGGTACTCGTCGAGCGTCGTGGCGCCGATGACGTGCAGCTCGCCGCGGGCGAGCGCGGGCTTGAGCATGTTGCTCGCGTCCATGGCGCCCCCGGTCTCCCCGCCTCCTCCGCCCGCGCCCACCATCGTGTGCAGCTCGTCGATGAAGACGATCAGGTGGTCGCCGTGGTGCCGGATCTCGTCGATGAGCGCCCGCAGCCGTTCCTCGAAGTCGCCGCGGTAGCGGGTGCCGGCGACCACGCCGGAGAGCTGCAGTTCCACGACGCGCCGGCCGAGGAGTATGTCGGGGACGTCGCCGTCGACGATGCGCTGGGCGATGCCCTCCACGATGGCGGTCTTCCCGACACCTGCCTCGCCGATGAGCACCGGGTTGTTCTTGGTGCGCCGCGACAGCACCTCGATGGTCTGCTCGATCTCGTCAGCGCGCCCGACCACGGGATCCAGCCTGCCGCCGCGGGCGGCCGCCGTGAGGTCCTGGCCGAACTGGTCGAGTGTCGGGGTGTTCGACGTGCTCTGCCCGGCCTGCGCCCCGCCGGGCTGCATACCCGGCCGCGGCGGCCCGAACCCGGACGGTCCCCCGCGGGAGAGGGCCTGGGCGAGCAGCTTCCCCGCGGCCGACTCCGTGTTGGCCGCGATGGCCAGCAGCACGTGCTCGGGCCCGATGTAGGTGGAGCCGAGGGAGCGCGCCACCTGGTGCCCGTCGAGCAGCGCGCGCTTCGCGGCGGGCGTGAGGCTGGGAGCGCGGCCGGTCGGCTCGCTGCGCCGTAGCCGTTCGTCCAGCACCCGGGCCACGGCGTCGGGATCGACACCGGCCCGGTCGAGCCACCGGCGTGTCGCGTCGATCACGGTGGAGGCGAGCAGCAGGTGCTGTGTGTCGAGATCGGTCTCGCCGCGATCCATCGCCTCCTGCGCGGCGGCCATGACGAGCTCGCGGGCGCCCGCGCTCATCAACCGGTTGAAGTCGACCCGCCGCACCGGACCGCGGGGGCCACCGGTGCCTGAGCCGGAGCCGAGGTAGCGGGCGAGGAACTCGTCGAACGAGCCTGGCTCGTCGGGCCCGGTGAAGCTGGTCATCAGCACGGCCTTCCCGTCGGATGTTGTTCGCGCTGAAGCGTTCCCGCGGGGCCGATCGTGAAACGGTTGCTCGTGGTGGTGACGGCAATGCGGAGCGCCGTGGGCGCGAGACGAGTCGGGCGAGCGCCACCGGTTGGACTGAGCTTTCCGCTCGGACGACTCGTGCGCACTCGTCGCCGCCGCGGGCGGCACCCGGTGGCTGGTGGCCGCCTACCGCATCGCGCTGTCCCCGGTGTCGCTCGTGGCCGTCGTCGCCGCGCCGGAGATGACGGGCATCGACATCGCCGACGCGGGGCCGTCGGGAGCGCGGTGAGGCCGCGGCCAGCGAGCGAAGCGCCTGGTGGGGCCGCATAAGCTGGCGGGGTGGCACGTCCGGCCGGCAGCAACGCCGTGGAGAAGACCCTCGCGGTGCTCGATGCGCTGGGCGATCACGAGCGCATCGCCGACATCGTCACCGCCACCGGGCTGCACAAGTCCACGGTGCACCGGATCCTGCAGGACTTCGCCCGGCTCGGCTTCGTCCGGGTCACCGAGCGCGGCACGTACGAGGGTGGACCGCGGATCCTGCGGCTGGCCGGCCGCGTGCTCGCCCGTACCGACGCCGCCGAGCGGGCGGCCCCGGAACTCCACGCCCTGCAGGAGCGCTGCGGCGGCACCGTCCATTTCGCGGTGCTCGACGGCGACGAGGCCGTCTACGTGGCGAAGGTCGAGGGCAACAAGCCCTACCGGATGGCGTCGCGGATCGGCATGGCGGTGCCGCTGCACTGCACGGCCATCGGCAAGGCTGCGCTCGCCGAGCTCCCCGAGGTCGAGGTGCGGGCCCTGCTCCGGCGGGCGCCCCCGCGTGCCCGCACGCCGGCCACGATCGCCGACCCCGACCGGCTGGTCGAGCACCTGCGCGCGGTGCGGGCCCGCGGTTGGGCGGTGGACGAGGAGGAGAACGAGGCGGGCGTGCGCTGTGTCGGCGCCGCGGTGGCCGACCACACCCGTCGTGCGATCGGTGCCGTGAGCGTCTCCCAGCTGGTTGCCGACGTGGCCTGCCGCGCACCGGACGAGCTCGGACCCGAGGTCGCCGCCACCGCGCGCGCGATCTCGCGGCTGCTGGGGGCGCCGGGCTGAGTGGGCCCGGCGGGTCCGCGGGGCGACCGACACCACATCCGCCCCGATGCCCAGGAGTTGGCGATCGTCGCCGTCGCGGGAAAGACTCCGATGACGGCGTCGTCGACAGGAAGAGGATCAGATGACCCAGACCACCGCCCGGGTGGCAATCGTGACCGGAGCGGCCCGCGGGATCGGGGCCGCCACCGCGCAGCGTCTGGCTCGCGACGGGCTCGCGGTTGCGGTGATCGACCTCGAGGAGTCCGCGGCCAAGGCGACGGTTCGCGCGATCGAGGCCGAAGGCGGGCGCGCACTCGCCGTCGGCGCCGACGTGTCCGACGCGGCTCAGGTCGAGGCTGCCGTCACGCGCGTGGCCGAGGAGCTCGGCCCGCCGACGGTGCTGATCAACAACGCCGGCATCACCCGCGACAACCTGATCTTCAAGATGGCGGAGCAGGACTGGGACATGGTGATGGGCGTGCACCTGCGCGGCTCGTTCCTCATGACCCGGGCCGTCCAGAAGTACATGGTCGAGCAACGCTTCGGCCGCATCGTCAACCTGTCGAGTACCTCGGCGCTCGGCAACCGAGGACAGGCCAACTACTCCACGGCGAAGGCCGGGCTGCAGGGCTTCACCAAGACCCTTGCGATCGAGCTCGGCAAGTTCGGCGTCACGGCAAACTGCATCGCGCCGGGCTTCATCGTCAGCGACATGACGAGGGCGACGGCCGAGCGGATCGGCGAGGACTGGGACACCTATGTGGCCGCTCGGGCCGCCCAGATCCCCGTGGCGCGGGCCGGCCAGCCCGAGGACATCGCGAACACCGTCTCGTTCTTCGTGAGCGAGGGCGCCGGCTTCGTCTCCGGCCAGGTGATCTACGTGGCGGGCGGGCCGAAGGCCTGATTCCGGGTTGGTCCGCTTCGCGGGTTCATCGTGCCGAGGACTGCAGCGCGCTGACCGGCCCAACGGCCGCGGGTGACGAGCCCGCGGCCGGCGGGCCCGAAGCTGACGTCAGGGAGCGCGCTGGGAGAGCAGGACCGCCCACGGCGGAAGCGGATCGCCTTCCGAGAGGTCGACGGGGTTCTGCGTCAGATTCACCACGAGCATCCCGTCCGGTGCCCGGAACGCCAGCACCGGCAGCGTCGGAGAGTGCCCGATCGCGACGTGGCCTGCCTCCAGCCGCGGCACGAGCCACTGCCATGACGCGGTGAGCGGGGTGGGGCGGCCGCCGTCAGCCTTTGTGCTGTCGGTCCAGAGCGCGGAGAACCCGAGGTCGGACCCCTGCGGACCCCAGAGGAGGGCGACCGACACGCCTGACTGCGCATAGGCGGCGAGGGTCGCGAGGGTGGACGCGGCGCTGGCCTGGCTGGTGGCTCCGCCCTTCTGGTCGGAGGGCACGTCCGGGTAGAACTCCGCCCACCAGACGGGTAGCTGAGTGCGGGCCCGGATCCACGTGGTCAGGTCGGCGAACTTCCGTGCAGCCGCGTCGGCCGGTTCGGCGAGCGTGTCGTTCCTGGTCGACGTGCTGCCGTCCACCGCGACGAAGTCCGCACCGACGTTGTTGGCCAGCCAGTAGTCGATGACGTCGAGGGTCCGCTGGTCGGCGACGCCCCAGGCTCCCCGGATGTCCGAGGAGTCGGGGGAACCGGGATCGAGGCTGCTCATCACGACGTACGGGCCGCCGATCTCGACGTCCGGGCGAACCGCCTTCACCGCCGTGTAGACCTTGTTGTAGAGCTCGGTGTAGCCCTCGTAGTCCCAGCGGTTCTTGTCGTTGTCGTAGAAGCCCTTGAGCTCGTTCCACACGAGCACCCGCTCGATCTGCGGGTAGCGCTGCACGGCCTGCGCGGCGAGCGCGGCGAAGTCGTCGAAGTGGGCGGGCTCGGGAGCCGTCTCCAGCTGTGACCAGTCGGTCTGGCCCGGTTCGCCGCCCTTCATCCAGTCGGGCGAACAGCACAGTGTGAGGACGGTGCGCCCGCCGGTGTCCTTCACGAGCTGCATGCGTTCGTCCAGGCTCGACCAGTCGAACTGGCCGGGAGCAGGCTCCGGGTTGAGCGTGCCGAAGCCCATCAGGTGGATGTT
>DASYES010000078.1:0-6820 GCA_036498885.1 Pseudonocardia sp. | reverse complement strand
ACCGTCGATCGGGAGCGGCTGCGGTTCTACCTGGACCTCGACCCGCTGACCTGGTGACAGCGATACGTACACCGATAACGGGCGACAGCTCACCGACTGCTCGGTGATGCCAAAGACAAGACTGTTGACCTGCCTACTGTGCGCGGTGCAGATTTCGTTCCATTGATGGTCGAGCTTGCCCGCCCGCGAGCCTGTTCTCTCGAATTGACTGATCTCCTGTCGCGTTTCTTCTCGCCCGAGCGAAAGGTCGCAACCAACGATGCCGACAGACCAGGTGACGCCGGTGGTGCTCGTGCACGGCAACCCCGAGACCACCGCAGTGTGGGATTCGTTGGTCGAGCGGCTCGTCGCCCAGGGTCAGGACAAGCCGCTCTGCCTCTCGCCTCCCGGCTTCGGCGCGCCTGTGCCCACGGGGTGGGGTGCCACCGTCGCCGAGTACCGCGACTGGCTGGTGGCTGAGCTGGAGTCGGCGGGCCGACCGGTTCATCTGGTGGGGCACGACTGGGGTGGTGGCCACGTCGTGAACGTCGCGATGACGCGTCCGGACCTGCTGCGTAGCTGGTGCTCCGACGTCGTCGGCCTCTTCGACCCGGACTACGTGTGGCACGACCTCGCCCAGGGTTGGCAGAGCCTCGAAGAGGGGGAGGCCGCCGTCGCCCGGCTCGTCCGGCCCCCGGTGGAGGCGAAGGTGTCGTTCTTGGTCGAGGCGGGAATGGACGAGAGCGTTGCCCAGCGGATCGCTCCCGCCATGGACGACGTGATGGGCGAGTGCATTCTGCGGCTCTACCGGTCAGCGGCACAGCCGGTGATGGCCGGGCTCGGGGCCGGGCTGGAGGCGGCAGCCGCCCGGCCGGGGCTCGCGATCATGCCGACCGAGGACCATCGCGTCGGTACCGAGGAGCAGCGCCGGCGCGCGGCGGCCCGCGCCGGTGCACGGGTCGAGGTGCTCGACGGACTCGGGCACTGGTGGATGACGCGCGACCCGGAGCGCGCAGCTGCGGTGCTCACCCGGTTCTGGGCTTCGCTGTGATGGCACCGGCCCGAATGCACGGACGATTCGCGGTGGCGTGTTCCGGCAATTGTCCCGAGAGTTCTGAATGCCACTGACGTGAGTCGTCCCTGATCCTCTCCGAGGAGATTGTCGATGGCAGCTGTTCTCGTGATCGGTGCCGGAATGAACGGTCTGGCCGCCGGCGTGCTGCTCGCCCGCGACCCGGACGAGCCGGACGGCGACGCGCGTCAGCTGTGGGATCACTGGGAGCGGCCAGGGGTGAACCAGTTCCGGCAGCTCCACGTCATGCTCGTGCGCTGGCGCGGCCGGATGGAGCAGGAGATCCCCGAGTTCTTCGACGAGATCGAGCGCCTTGGCGGCCGTCGCCGCAGCCCGATCGAGATGCTGCCCCCGCCGTGGGTGACGGTCCACGGCAGGGGGACGACGAGCTCAGGGGTGTGTCGAGGGATTCGCCTACCACTCCCGGCAGTTCCGCACGCGGGACGGGCGGCCCGCGCCGGTTGCCGAACGCGGTCGCCCACACCGAGGGCATGTCGTTGGTGACGATCCCGGGCGACAACGACACCTGGGGCTGGTCGCTGGTCACCGCCGCGAACGACAAGGAGCTCCGCGCGCTGCG
The DNA here is from genome assembly GCA_036498885.1 of Pseudonocardia sp. GTDB lineage: Bacteria > Actinomycetota > Actinomycetes > Mycobacteriales > Pseudonocardiaceae > Pseudonocardia. The sequence goes on along the minus strand of DASYES010000078.1, from coordinate 5,189 downwards.
CAGTCCCGCGGTCCGGGACCGGGTGCTCGCCTTGTTCCCCGGCACCGCGGAGAGCCGCGCCGCCGGGATCGCGCTGACCGACGTGCAGGTGCTGTCGGGCCTGGAGGACAGACAGAGACGGCTGGTCGTGGACGACGTGCCGGTGGTCACCGGTCTCGTGGCGGTGGGCGATGCCTGGGCCTGCACGAATCCGACGCTCGGACGCGGGGCCACGATCGGACTGCTGCACGTGGCCGCCCTGCGTGACGTGCTGCGTGCCGTGAGAACGAGCGATCCGGAGAAGCTAGTGCGGTGCTTCGCGGAGGACGCCCCGGCGATGCCCGGGGTGCGGGAGAAGCCCGAGGCTCCCGGCCCGGGGCTGCCGCGCAACACGGCCGAGGGCCCACGGCGGGCCGATGTCCTGGCCGCCGTCCGCGAGAGCGGCGGCTGCGAAGCCCCTGACATCAGTGGTGGAGCGCCACCGCTGTGACGCCGTCGCGGGTGGGCACGAACAACGCCGTGCCGCTCGCCGCGGGGGTGGCAAACCGGGTGGCGGCGCCAACCGGCAGCTTGGCCCGAACCTGCCCTGTTGCGGAGTCGAGGCCGTCGAGAGTGCCGTCCTGCTGCACCGACCACACCGTCGTGCCCACCAGGATCGGTGATCCGGTGACGGCGGGGGCCTGCCAGCCACGGGTCATCCGGTCGTCGGTGCCGACGCGCACCTGAAGCAACCCTTCGGTGCACGGCAGGTAGGCGACCGCACCGCCGTCCTGCCCCGGCGCCGTGGCAGCGCCGCCGTACGAGTGGCACGGCTCCAGCCGGTCCAGCTGGCCGTCCACACCTCCGAGCGCATCGACGTCGGTCAGATAGACCCCACCGCCCTTGCCGGCGGCGAGCACGCGGTGCCCGCCCGGCAGCAGGACGGGTCCGGTGGAGCCGAGATCGGCGTCGACGGAGTTCTCCTGCGCCCAGCCGGACGGGGCGAAGCCGTCGAGCAGCCGCAGTTGGGGCGACAACCGCAGGATCGAGTCGCTGTGGTCCCACGCTCCTCCCACGGCCTCGCCGTTGCCGGTGGTCACCAGAACGTCCCCGCCGGGCAGGGCGGCCGGGCCGGAAGGCGCCCAGATACCGCCCTCCCGGGTCGTGGGGACGGCGAAGTCGACCTCGGGCCCGTTCCCCGTGGCCGGGACGCCGACCACGCGGCCCAGGTACTGGCCGCAGTCGCCGTTGTTGCCGCCGTAGGGGATGTAGACCATCCCGTTGGCGAGCAGCAGCGCCCCTCGCTGCAGGTGGGTGGCCGGCTCGCTGCCCGGGGCGTCGACCCTGCGCTGCGCTCGGATCTGCCCGCTCCGCAGGTCCACACCGAAGAGGACATGTTCGACGCCGGGCCGGGTGGCAACCGCGAACACCTCGCCGGTGCCCGGGTCGTACACCGGGGTGCCGGTGATCCCGAGCGGATCGATGTTGCCGCACGGCAGGGCCGAGCCCGGCACCGGATCGGCCAGGTGGGTGCGCCAGCGCACCGCCCCTGTCGCCGCATCCAGCCCGTACAGCGACCCACCCTCGGTCGCCGCGACCACCAGCCCGTCCACGACGATCGGGCTGGCGTAGACCGCTCCGTCGAGCGGCGCCCGCCACGCGACCGCCGGGGAAGCCGGATCGGGACCCTCAGCCACGTAACCGGCCCGGGTGACGTCGCCGTGATAGGTCGGCCAGTCCGGGCCGAGCGACAACGGAACGGGACTGGCAGGGGCAGCCGCGCTGCCGGTCACGACGGGGGCGTCTGCACTCGATGCCGACCCGCAGCCGGCGAGCACGGCGATCCCGACGAGCGCCGTCGCGAGTGCCGCGGTCCACCGCCGGGCGCTCCTCTGGCTGCAGTCTCCCCGCAGCGGGGATCTCCAGCTCGACATCCGGCGATGGTGCCATCGCAGCGAGACCGACGCAGCTGCCCGGACGAGGATCGGGCGATACGCGACGAACGTCTACCCCGATCTGGTGATCCACTGAGCGGTCGGTCCGCGCCGGCGGCGTCGGCGACCTCCGGCCGCACCCGAGCGGGGCGCGGGGCCTGCGGCGTCCTGATCGGAGGGGTGTGCGTCATGGCTGCCGTCGCCGCGCGTGGCCACCCTGGGTTCATGCCCCGCCGGAGTGAGCAATGAGCACGGTCGTGAATGCCGCATTTGTGCTGTACGACAACCTGACGGCACTCGACCTCGTCGGGCCCTACGAGGTGCTGGCCGGTCACCCGCAGGTGACGCCGCATTTCGTCGCGGCCGGGGTGGGGAAGGTTCGCAGCGACAACGGCCTGGCTCTGCATGCGGACGTCGCGTTCGACGACATGCCCGCGCCTGATCTGATCGTCGTCCCGGGCAGTTCGCGGTGGCGCAGCGCCCTCGACGACGAGGCGCTCATCGCGTGGCTGTCCTCGGTGCACCAGACGGCCACCTGGACCACGTCCGTCTGTAGCGGGTCGACGCTGCTGGCGAAGGCGGGCATCCTCGCCGGGCGCCGTGCCACCTCCCACTGGGCGGTGCTGGACTCGCTGGCCGCCCATGGCGCCGTCGCCTGCAGCGAACGGGTCGTGGTGGACGGCGACGTGATCACTTCCGCCGGTGTGTCCGCTGGCATCGACATGGGTCTCACCCTGGCCGCCGCGCTGTTCGGCGAGACGGCGGCCATGACGATCCAGCTCGCGCTCGAGTACGACCCCGAGCCGCCGTTCGACAGCGGCTCGCCACGGACGGCACCGCCCGAACTGGTCACATTCCTTCGGGCAGCGCTCAACGGGAGCTGAGGTCGCGCCTCAGCGACCGACGCAGCGGCGGACGACGCGTCGCAGGAGTGGCAGAGCCGCGAAGCCGACACCGCCCACGGCGACCGCCCCGACGCCGATGTCCACCGACAGCCGCCCCTGCTTGGCCCAGTACACGTCCTGAAGATCCAGGAGCAGCGCGAACTCGTCCACGATCAGGGCCAGTGCCGAGCCGTAGGTCCCGGCGAGCACCGGGTGGCGGCGGAGCCGGTCATCACCCCGCACGGCCACGGCGCCGACGGCGCTGAGCCCCGCGATTCCCCACATGTAGTGGTGGATGTGCGCCCCGCCGAGGCTCACGTTGCGGAACGGCCCCACCCCGTCGCGGATGCTGTAGGTGATCACCCGCACGGCGGTGAACGTGGCGGTGAAGGCCAACCAGGAGATCAACGTGGCTCGCCCGCCCGGCCCGAGGTCCTCGTGGTAACCGGCGCGCAGTTCGCGGACGGCCGACACCGTCGCCGCTGCCGGAGCCGATGCTGTCGTTGCCATCAGGCCAAGCTACGTCTCCCGGTCGGACAGCTGCACGAAAACCCCTGGTCGTGGTGGGTGGCTGCCCTGTGAGCGGTGGATCAGCGCCCGACGGGAGTCATGTCGGTGTAGCGGGCACCGACAGGGGGCTGCACGGACCCGAGGCGGTCGCGCTGCTCGGCGCTGAGCCGGATGTCCGCCGCCTTCGCGTTCTCCTCCAGGCGTTGCACCCTCTTGGTGCCGGGGATCGGGGCGATGTCGTCGCCCTGCGCCAGGAGCCAGGCGAGCGCCACCTGGGCCGGTGTCGCCTCGAGCTCCTTCGCCACGGCTTCGACCGCGTCGACGATCCGCAGGTTCTGGGCGAGCGCTTCCTCGGTGAACCGTGGCATGGTCCGGCGGAAGTCGTCCTGGGCCATCTGCTCCACCGAGCGGATCTGTCCGGTGAGGAAGCCGCGCCCGAGCGGGGAGTAGGGCACGAACCCGATACCGAGCTCGCGCACCAGCGGCAGTACCTCGGCCTCCGGGTCGCGCGTCCACAGCGAGTACTCCGACTGCAGGGCGGTGATCGGATGCACGGCGTGGGCGCGCCGGATCGTGGCGGGGGCGGCCTCGGAGAGCCCGATGTAGCGGACCTTGCCCGCCGTCACGAGTTCGGCGAGCGCGCCCACGGTGTCCTCGATCGGGGTCTCCGGGTCGACCCGGTGCTGGTAGTAGAGGTCGATGTGGTCGGTGCCGAGCCGCCGCAGCGACCCTTCGACGGCGAGCCGGATGTTCTCCGGGCTGCTGTCGAACCTGCGTACCCCGGTGGGCGCGTCGCGGTACGAGAGCTGGCCGAACTTGGTGGCGAGCACGACCTCGTCACGGCGGCCGGCGAGGGCGCGGCCGACGAGCTCCTCGTTGATGTGGGGGCCGTAGACGTCGGCGGTGTCGATCAAGGTAATGCCGAGGTCGATGGCCCGGTGGATCGTGCGGATCGACTCCGCGTCATCTGTTCCGGCCCCCGTATAGAGGCCCGACATCCCCATACAGCCGAGGCCGAGGGCCGAGACGGTCAGGTTGCCGAAAGAGGCGTTCCTCATCGCAGTGCACCTTTCTGAGGGGGGCGAGCAGGTCGTGCGTGGGACGTAGGGGTCAGGCGCGGGCGCGGGCCGTGACGGCCCGGGACCGGACGGCGGTCACCAGCCAGAGCACGAACGCGGCGGCGCACAGCGCGCCTCCGACGAGGCAGACCGCGCTCCACCCGCCGTAGGCCCACAGCACGGAGGCGACGACGGACCCGATCGCACCGCCGATGAAGTTGGCGGTGACGTAGGCCGTGTTGACACGGCTGCGGGCCTCCGGTGAGCCGGCGAAGATCTGGGCCTGGTTGAGGATGCGCTCGGACTGGATGGCGACGTCGAGCAGGACGATCCCGATCAACAGCCACGGGAGGGAGAGCCTGCCGAGGTCGCAGATCGCCCAGGACACGATCACGAGCAGCCAGGACAGCCCGGTCGCCCGGCTGGACCAGCCCCGGTCGTGCAGGCGCCCGGAGCCCTGCGCGGCGAGGGCGCCGAGGAGCCCGGCGAGGCCGAAGAGCCCGATGACGAACGTCGAGTAGCCGTAGGGCGGACCGCTGAGCAGGAACGTCAGCCCGGTCCAGAAGAGCGAGAACGATCCGAAGCTGATCGCTCCATAGAGCAGCACGATCTGCAGGGATGTGTCGCGGCGGATCAACCCGAAGATGGAGCGCAGGAGCGCCCCGTAGGGCTGCGGGGCGTGTGGGAGGTCCTGCGGAAGCATCCGGGCCACCACCAGGCCGAGCACCAGCATGAGCACTGCCGCGATGACGAACACGGCCCGCCAGCCCAGCGCCCCCGCGATGAGCCCGCTGACCACCCGGGCGGCCAGGATGCCGGTCAGGGCTCCGCTGACCACGATGCCG
>DASYES010000077.1:0-2281 GCA_036498885.1 Pseudonocardia sp. | reverse complement strand
AGTCCGCAAGAGCACACCCGGCGGGTCGCGGCCGGCACCTTCGTCGGCACCGCGATCGAGTGGTACGACTTCAACATCTACGGCGCCGCCGCCGCCCTGATCTTCGCCCCCCAGTTCTTCCCGAACATCAACCCGGTCGCGGGCACGCTCGCGGCGTTCGGCACGTTCGCCGTCGGGTTCCTCGCGCGCCCCATCGGCGGCATCGTCTTCGGCCACTTCGGTGACCGGCTCGGACGCAAGCAGACCCTCGTCGTCTCACTGATGCTCATGGGTATCGGGACGTTCCTCATCGCGCTGCTGCCCACCTACGCCCAGATCGGCATCGCCGCGCCGATCCTGCTCGTCGTGCTCCGGTTCGTGCAGGGCCTGGGCGTCGGCGGGGAGTGGGGCGGCGCCGTGCTCATGGCGATGGAGCACGCGCCCGAGGGCCAGCGCGGGTACTACTCGTCGTTCCCGCAGATGGGCCTGCCGGCCGGGACGCTGCTGTCGAACCTCGTCTTCCTGGGTGTGTCACTGTCACTGGGCCCGGAGCAGTTCGCGGCGTGGGGCTGGCGCATCCCGTTCGTGCTCAGCGCCGTGCTCGTCGCGGTGGCCCTGGTGGTTCGGCTCCGGCTCGCCGAGAGCCCCGAGTTCGCGCGCACCCGGCAACGGGGCCGCGTGCGTCGCCTGCCCGCGCTCGACGTGCTGCGCAACAACCCCGGCACGGTGATCCTCGGGATGGGCATCACCCTGGCCCCGTCCGGGCTGGGCTACCTGCTCTCGGTCTACCTGCTCTCCTACGGCACCGGGACCGTGCACGTGCCACAGGTGACGATGCTGCTGACGATCACGGCGGGGTCGGTGGTGTACCTGGCGGTGGCCTACCTGACGGGCCGCGTCTCCGACCGCGTCGGCCCCGTTCAGATCTTCACGGTGGCCTCGGTGCTCTCGGTGCTCGTGCCCTTCGCCGTGTTCGGCCTGATGGACACCGGGGCGGTTCCCGCGGTGCTGCTGGCCATGCTCGCGATGGGACTGGTGCTCGGCCTGCTGGTGGCGGTGCAGGCGATCATCGTGTCGCGCGCCTTCACCACCGACGTGCGGTACACGGGCGCGTCGATGTCCTACCAGTTCGGCGCCGTTCTCGGCGGCGGTCTCACGCCGTTGCTGGCGGCCGCGATCCTCGGAGCCACGGGCTCGTCGATGTGGGTGGCCGCCTACATCGCGGGGCTCGCCCTGCTCTCGGGAATCGCGGTGTGGTTCCTTCCCAGGGAAGCGGGCACGGAGACCGACCCGGGAGCCGCGCTCGCCGGCGGTGCGGGTGACGAGCCCCTGCACGACGGCGCACCGGCCTGAGCGGGCGCCTGCCGCGCTCGTCCGGCCTCCCGGACGAGCGCGGCGGCTCTCCCGTCAGCGGCTCACCGACGCGGCGGGCATCCACGCCGGGTCACGCCCGCTGAGCCCGACGAGCCGGTCGAGCACCGGTGCATCCTCCGGAACCGGTATCGGCGGGCCGAACAGCCCAGGCACGCCCTCCGGCTGCGCCGCCGCTTCCACGAATCCCAGGCACGCCTGCACGCTCTCCGCGTCGACGGCGTAGGCCTGGCCCGTGGCACGGGCGAGGTCCCAGCCGTGCAGCACGAGTTCGTCGAGCGCCACGGCCGCAATCGCGGCTGCCGGCATCTGCACCCCGCCGACGGACGTCATGCCGTCCCGAGCCTCGGGGTCACGCCACGCTGCGACGAGCGCGTCGAGCCGCTGTGGCAGGAGGGTGCGCCACTGCGGGTCGAGCGGGGGCTGCACGGCCGGTGGTGTGCCGAGGTCCGGTTCCTTGGCCGCGGCCGCCCGGAACGCCTCCGCGAGCCCGAGAAGGTGGCTGAGCAGGGCGCCGACGGTGGTGTCGGCACACGGAGTGGGCGCCTCCAGCCGGTCGTCGGTCACCACGTCCAGCAGGCGCGTGATGCGGTCGGCGGCCGGGGCGAGATCGACGAACGATGCGGATGTCATGCCGGTATGACCAGGCCCGCGCCCGGGACTCATCGGTCGCGGGCCCGCCGCGTCACCCCATGCCGCTGACCCGGAGAACCTCGATCGAGAGGAGCAACCGGACCTGGTCCCGGCCGCCGTACCACGGGTAGGGCCCCCCGAGGTAGCGCTGCGCCAGCTTCTCGATGTGCTCGGCGGCACCGTCGGTGGTGACGTCCAGGACGCGTCCTCGCACCGCGTAGTAGCGGGCCGCGTGGTCGGGGTCCGACACGGTGAGGGCCACGCGCGGGTCGCGTTCGATGTTCCTGATCTTCTGGAA
>DASYES010000076.1:0-1724 GCA_036498885.1 Pseudonocardia sp. | reverse complement strand
GACCGTCCGGGCGGTGGCGCAGGCGCTCGTCGGTACCGGGGTGGCGATGGGCCTCGTCCCGGCCGGCACCGGCAACCTACTGGCGCGCACCCTCGGCAACCCGGACAACGTGACCTCGGCCGTGCGCGTCGCTCTCACCGGCGACGACCGGAAGATCGACGTCGGGCGGGTGCGGGTCGACGACGGGGACGAGGAGCACGTCTTCCTCGTGATGGCCGGCACCGGCTTCGACGCCGCGATCATGGAGAGCACGCCGGAGGCGCTGAAGGTGCGGGTCGGCCCGCTGGCCTACGTGATCTCCGGCCTGCGGGCGATGCGGGGGCGCCGCACGCGGGTGAGCCTGACCCTGGACGGCGACCAGCCGGTGCGCCGGCGCACCCGCACGGTGCTGGTGGGCAACAGCGGCACCCTGCTCGGCGGGCTCGTGCTGATGCCGAGGGCCACGATCGACGACGGCGTGCTCGACGTCGTGAACATCGCCCCGAAGACCCTCGCCGGTTGGGTCGCCGTAGCCGGGCGGGTGATCAGCAGACGGGGCGACGGCAACGCCCGGGTGGAGCACTGGCAGGCGCGGTCGATCGTCATCGAGGCGGAGGCCCCGCAGCCCTCCCAGCTCGACGGCGACCCGATCGGCGACGCGACCCGGTTGGAGATCCGCGTGGAGCCCGCCGCGCTCGTGATGCGCGTCGCCGACGTCCCACCCGCGGACGCACCGGATCCGGGTTAGCGTCCAGTCGTGCGCACCGTGTACGTGATCGGTATCGGCGCAGGGGACCCCCAGCACCTCACGCTGCAGGCGGTCACTGCGATGAACCGCGTCGACGTGTTCTTCACGATCGACAAGGGCGAGGACAAGAGCGATCTGGCGCGGCTGCGCACCGAACTCCTGGAGCGGCACGTGACGCGGTCGTACCGGGTGGTCTCGGCCGGCGACCCGGAGCGGGATCGTGCGGCTGGTCCGGGCCGGTACGAGGACGCCGTCGTCGACTGGCAGGAGCGCCGCGAGTCGATCTACGAGCGGATGATCACCGACGAGCTCGACACCGATGGCTGCGGAGCCTTCCTGGTGTGGGGGGATCCCGCCGTCTACGACGGCACGCTGCGCATCCTCGACGAGATCGCCGGGCGCGGCGCCGTCACGTTCCGGGTGGAGTCGATCCCGGGGATCAGCAGCGTGCAGGCGCTCGCGGCGCAACACCGGGTGGTTCTCAACCGCACCGGGCGTCCGTTCGCGGTCACCACCGGCCGCCGGCTGGCCGACGAGGGGCTGCCGGCCGGCATGGACGACGTCGTCGTGATGCTGGACGCGCGGAACGCCTTCGCGAGCCTCACCGACACCGACATCGACATCTACTGGGGCGCCTACGTCGGCACCGCCGACGAGGTGCTCGTGCACGGCGACCTGCAGCAGGTCAAGGACGAGATCATGCGGATCCGCGCCGAGTGGCGCGAGCGCAAGGGCTGGATCATGGACACCTATCTGCTGCGGCGGCGCGACGGGTGAAGGTTCTCGTGCTCGGCGGCACCGGCGAGGCACGCAGACTGGTCGCCGCGTTGCACAGCCGCCCGGCGTTCGCGGTCACGTCCTCGCTGGCCGGGCGCGTGGCGGTGCCCGCACTCCCGCAGGGAGACGTCCGGATCGGCGGGTTCGGCGGCGTCGGCGGGCTGGTGGCGTGGCTGCGCCGGCACGGCACCGACATGGTCGTCGACGCCACGCATCCGTT
>DASYES010000075.1:0-6135 GCA_036498885.1 Pseudonocardia sp. | reverse complement strand
ACCCGCGGCACGTCGATGGTGAGTCCGTGGACGTCGAGGTCGTGCTCCGGGGTCAGTGCCAGCAGGTGCGCGTCGCCGCGCGACGGATGGGTGACGTCGTCGAGGACGGCGAGAGCCGGGCCGTGGCGCCGGCTCTCCTGGGAGATCAGCCCGAGGCCCGGCGCGAGCCGGTCCAACGTGCGGGCCCAGCGGCCCGATCCCGTACCGGGGTCGGGCCGGCGCAGCTCGGTGCCGGTGCGGTTGAGCAGCACGAGCACGTGGGTGGCGCCGTCTCGTAGCGCGCGGAGCACGGGCACCGGCTCCGCGACCGACCCGTCCATCCACCGGCGCCCGTGGAACTCGACGGGCGGCCCGGCGAGCAGAGGGATCGCCGCCGTCGCACGCAGCGCCACCTTCCACTCCTGTGGTGTCGCGGGATCGAGGGCGTGCGGCCGCAGGTCGTCGGCCGCGGTGGCCACCACGCGCAGCGGTACGCGGGAGGCAGCGAGCCGCTCCCAGTCCATCGGCTTGGAGTGCACGAGGACGTGGTCGATCAGGTGGTTCAGCGACACCACCGGCCGGCGGGTGCCGAGCCTGCGGGGGTCGATGAACGCACGGCAGGCCAGGTCCTCGAAGAAGATGTGTCCCGCACCGTGGCCGCAACCCAGCAGCAGCGAGGCGCCGATGTAGGCACCCGCCGAGCTGCCGTAGATGACGTCGAAGCAGTCTCCGAGCCCCGCGTCCTCGAGCGCGTGGGCCATTCCCCCGGCGTAGGCCGCTCGCATGCCGCCGCCGCTGACGACGAGCGCGACTCTGTTCCCGTCGGTCCGGCTACCCGTGGCTGCGCGGCGCTGAAGGACTCGGATCACCTCGCCGTCGCCGCGGGGCGCGTGCGGGGCGCCGAGGATCGGGATCGGGTGCGTGGTCACTCTTCGAGCATTCCCCGTTACCGTCCGTACGCAGATACTTACGAGCGGGTACCGCACGAGAGTGGGACGTCGTTCGCACGGCCGGGTTACATCGGTTGACGCTCCACCGTCCCCGGCTCGCGGCAACAAGGCTCGGCGCGACGAGATCACGCGCATGTAGTGTCGGCCATGTGGCGCAGCTCAAAGTGGACACGGAGCCGAGCGAGGTCGGAATCGACGGGACGCGCCTGCAGCGCGTCGACTCGCATTTTCGGCGCTATGTCGATGACGGACGACTCGCGGGCTGGACGATCGCCTTCGCGCGGCGCGGCCGGGTGGTGCATCTGAGCCACTACGGTCTGGCCGACATCGAGGCGCAGCGGCGCGTCGCCGACGACACGATGTGGCGCATCTACTCGATGACCAAACCCATCACGTCCGTCGCGGCGCTGATGCTGGTGGAGCGCGGCGCGCTCGAGCTCACCGATCCCGTCTCGCGCTACATCCCGGCCTTCGCCGATGCGCGTGTCTACGTGAGCGGCTCGGCTGCCAAGCCCGGCACCGTGGCGGCCACCGAGCCGGTACGGGTCTGGCACCTGCTCACCCACACCGCGGGGCTCACCTACGGCTGGCACCACGCGCACGCCGTCGACGAGATGTACCGGGCGAAGGGCTTCGAGTTCGGGGCCCCGCGCGGGATGGACCTGGCCGGTGCGTGCGAGGTGTGGGCCGGGCTGCCGCTGCTGTTCCAGCCCGGCACGGAATGGAACTACTCGGTGGCCACCGATGTCCTCGGCCGTGTGGTCGAGGTGGCCTCGGGGCAGTCGCTGGACGCGTTCTTCGCCGAGCAGATCTTCGCTCCGCTCGGAATGCAGGACACGGCCTTCTCGGTCTCCTCGGATGACCTCGACCGGCTCGCTGCCCTGTACGTGCCCAACCCCGAGGGTGGGCTGACACGCAACTCCTCGATGGGCGACGCCGCAACGCGGACGCCGACGTTCCTCTCCGGGGGAGGCGGTCTCGTCTCCACGGCCGCCGACTACCACCGATTCACCCAGATGTTGGCGCGCGGCGGCGAGCTCGACGGCAACCGGTTGCTCGGCCCGCACACGGTGGCGTACATGACGCGCAACCACCTGCCCGGCGGCGCCGACCTCGACCAGGTGGGACGGCCGATGTTCTCGGAGTCGCCCTACCGAGGCGTCGGCTTCGGCCTCGGTTTCTCCGTGGTCGTCGATGCAGCACAGGGCAAGGCGCTCACGCACGATGGCGAGTACGCGTGGGGCGGCCTGGCGAGCACGGCCTTCTGGGTCGACCCCGCCGCCGAGGTCACAGCGCTGTTCTTCACCCAGCTCATGCCCTCGAGCACCTACCCGATCCGCCCTCAGCTGCGCACGCTGATCAACCAGGCCCTTCTGGACTGATTGCCCATGTCGAATGCGCTAGCACTCACGATCCGCGTGATCGTGATCGCCGTCAGCTTGTGGGTGGCCACCCTGCTCGTGCCGGGGATCGACAACACCGCCGGCACCAGCAGCAGCCGGGTAGGCACCCTGGTCGTCGTCGCCCTGATCTTCGGGCTCATCAACGCGGTGCTGAAGCCTCTGATCAAGGTGGTGGGCTGCCCGTTCTACGTGCTGACCCTCGGGCTGATCGGACTCGTGGTCAACGCGCTGCTCTTCATGCTGGTCGGCTACATCGCCGAGGGGATCGGGGTGCCGTTCCGCGTCGAGGGGTTCGGCCCCGCATTCGTCGGTGCCATCGTGGTGGCCGTGGTCGGGTTCGTCCTCCACTTCCTCATCCCCGACCGCCTCGATCACCGGTAGAGCGCTACACCGGCCAGGTCTCGCGGCGGTAGCCGGCGTCCCAGAACATCCACTCGTAGCGCGATGTCGTGTGGAAATGCCGGCGCATGAGGTTGCGCTCGCCTTCGGACATCCCCTCCCCGATGCGGTCGGTGAGTGTGAGCACCGAGTCGACGACGGCCTGGAAGTCGTCGCTGCCGTACATCGCGATCCAGCGGGCGTACAAGGGGTCGGGCGAGCTGCGCGCCAGCAGCTCCTCTCCGACCCGCGCGTAGATCCAGTAGCAGGGCAGGACCGCGCCCACCGCCTCCGCGAAGGACCCGCCGAGGGCCGACGCCATCATGTAGCTCACGTACGCCTGCGTCGTGGGAGCGATCGGCTCGAGCGCCGCCTCCTGCGCAGTGCTGCCCATCTCGCCCATGAGGGTCGCGTGCAGGTCCCGCTCGGCGGCGATCGCAGCGGCGGCGTGCGAGGCGAACATCACGGTGCCGTCCTCGTCGGGCGCCTTTGCCGCGCACACCGCGAGGGCCTTCGCATAGCCACGCAGGTAGTGCGCGTCCTGCACGATGTAGTGCCGGAACGACTCCCGGGGAAGGGTGCCGTCCGTCAGCCCGGCGATGAACGGGTGGGCGAGGATCGCGGCGTAGATGTCCTCGATGTCGGACCAGAGCACGTCGCGAGTGCGCTCGGCAGAGCGGGTCGGGGTCATGCGGATCACGCTACGGGCGCGGGCGAGTGGTGCGGAACAATTCGTTTCGAAGCCGCGACGTGGGGCACTCCTCAGCCTCAGGCTTCGACGCCCGGATGTGGCACACGCCACGGGACGCCGAGTCACCTTCCGGACACCCGAGGTTCGTCGCGGCGTGAGATGTCAGTCACTCTTCAGTTTCGATCGACCGGGCGGGTTTCACCATGGGTGCCTTACCGGGTGGCGACTCAGCGCTGAGAGCGCGCCGGACCGCAATTACCCCCGGAGGAGAGCACAGCATGGTCCCCGTTCCGATGGATCACCACGACAAGATGCGGCTGCGGGCTGCCGCATTCCGTGCCACTCGGCTGTACCCCGGCCCGGTCGGTGAGCTGCTCTCCCGTGAGTTGCTCACATGGGAGGAGTTCGGGTACCGGCTAGGTGGGGGCCAGCTCGTGATGCGTCTGGTCGACCATGTGCTCCAGTCCCCGATCACCCAGACCGAGGCGGCCTGAGCAACGGTCAGGGCCCGCTCCGGTCGTACGTGGCCGTGACGGTCGCGTTCGCGCCGGCCGGGATTCCGTCGACCAGCGCGCCGGCGGTGGCCGCCACCACCAGCAAAGCCGTGAGCATCACAAGTGTGCCCGCGCGACCGATCACATCGAGGGCACACGTCAGCGGCGTGAGCTTCCGGCGGTGCCTGCCGCCCGGCCTGCCCGGGCGGGGGCGCGGCCGGGCGGTGGCGCCGCCGCCGTCGTGGGATGCAGCGGGCATGCGACCACCGGCTTCGTGAGCAGGGACGGGTGACGACCGCCATGCCGCTGTTGCGGTGGCGGTCGGGTGTCCGGTCCGGTGCGCGCATGCCGGGTGTCCGTACGAACGGGACATCGCTGCTGGCAGGCCGTCCGTTAACGCCGGGTCACCCGTCGGTGGCACTGCGCCGCAGCCCACCCCGGGTTGCAGCAGCGCCGTGGTGCTGCGACCACAGTGGGTGATAGCGGCTCTGCTGCACTCGCGGGCGCCTCAGCGGAGCCGGTCGCGCAGCTCCCGCTTGAGCACCTTGCCCGCCGCCGACACCGGGATCTCGTCCACGAGGTGCACCTCGCGCAGCCGCTTGTACGGCAGCACCTGGTCGTTGACCGCGGCCATCAGGGCCGCCACGTCGTCAGCACTCCGCCCTGGCGCAACCACGAACGCGACCGGCAGCTCACCGACCAGCGGGTCGGGTCGCCCGACCACCGCAGCGCCCACCACGCCGTCCTGCATGAAGAGGAGCTCCTCCAGCTCCCGCGGGTACACGTTGTAGCCCTTGTAGAGCAGCATGTCCTTCTTGCGGTCGACGATCGACAGGTAGCCGTCCTCGTCGAGCACCCCGATGTCTCCGGTGCGCAGCCAGCCGTCCACCAGGGCGGCGGCGTTCTCCTCCGGCCTGTCCTTGTAGCCGATCATTACCTGCGGCCCCCGGATGCACACCTCGCCCGCCTCGCCGGTGGGAAGCGGCGCGACGTCGCCACCCGCGGGGTCGACGATGCGGATCTCGGTGTCGGCCACCGGCGTGCCGACGGTGCCGACCTTGCGCACGCCGGACCGCCAGCCGGGCCCGATCGTGGCGCCCATCGTCACCTCGGTGAGCCCATAGCCCTCGCAGATCACGACGTCGTCGCCGAACCGGCGTTGCAGCGCCTGGATCATCTCGACCGGAAGCGGCGCGGCCCCGGAAGAGACGCCGCGGACGGAGGACAGGTCGCGCGTGGCGAACTCGGGATGGCGCAGCAGGGCGCCGAAAAGCGGCGGAGCACCACCCATGCCCGTCACGCGGAAACGCTCGGCGTCGGCGAGGTACGCACCCGGGTCGAACCGCTCGTGCAGCACGGTGGTGCTGCCGCTCAGCAGCGGGACGTTGAGAGCGCCGATCGTGCCCATGGCGTGGAACCAGGGCGTGAGGTTGATGCCGGTGCCGGTGCCCAGGCGCACCGGGTACTCCTCGGCAGGCGCCTGCTGATCGAGCACCAGGCCGCCGAGCTCGTCCAGGGCGGGTAGCGAGCCGCTGCCGCGGCAGGCGTACTGCAGCGAGTTGACCACCACGTTGCGGTGCGGCAGCTGCACGCCCTTCGACCGGCCTGTGGTGCCGCCGGTGTAGGCGATGTGTGCCAGGTCGTGGTGGACGTCGATCGGTACGCCGGGATCGGTGGTGGGCGCGTCGGCGTGGAAGGCCTCGAAGTCCTGCGCACCGGCGACGGTGTCGAGCGCCACGCGGTGGGTGGGGTCGATCGCCTGCTCGCGATCGGTGACGAGGACGAGCCGGACCGCCGTGTGTGCCTGTACCGCGGCCAGTGCCGGAGCGGCAGGCGCCCACGTCACCGCCGCCACCGCGCCGCAGTCGGCCAGCTGGGCCGCGAGATCGGCCGGCGGGAGCAGCGGGTTGGTGGGCGAGAACGTGGCCCCGGCCAGCAGGATGCCGTAGTACGCGATGGGGTACTGAGGGCAGTTCGGGAGATGGATGGCGACCACGTCGCCCCGGCCCACCCCGGCCGCGCGCAGCGCATTGGCGAAGGCGCAGGCCCGCTCGTGGAGCTGGGCGAACGACAGCTCGCGGCCGACGAAGTGCACGGCAGTGCGATCACCGAAGCGACGCGCCGCGCCGGCGAGCACCGCCCCGACCGGAACCTCCGGGTAGTCCAGCGTGGCGGGAGTGGGGTCGAGAGCGGCTTCCGTCATCGGGTGCCGCCGGGCGTGAACGCGACCGGCAGCCGCT
>DASYES010000074.1:0-3944 GCA_036498885.1 Pseudonocardia sp. | reverse complement strand
GCCGGCGGTGGTCGAGGCGCTGCAGCTGGTCCGGCTGCCCTATCACCTCTCCTCGCTCACCCAGGCCGCGGCGCGTGCGGCGTTGCGGCATGCCGATGCCACGCTCGGTTCGGTGGCGCTGTTGCGCGCCGAGCGCGACCGGGTGGTGGTGGAGTTGGCCTCGATCGGGTACGACGTGGTGCCCAGTGATGCCAATTTCGTGCTGTTCGGTCGCTTCGCCGACGCACCGCGGGCGTGGCGGGCGTTCCTCGATCGCGGGGTGTTGATCCGCGATGTCGGGATTGCGGAGCGGTTGCGCGTCACGATCGGTACGCCGGAGGAGAACGACACGTTCCTGCAGGTCGCAGCGGACGTGGTGGAGCGGGAGTTGCGAACATGACCAGCAGGATCGGCCGCGTCGAGCGAGTCACCAAGGAATCCAAGGTCCTCGTGGAGATCGACCTGGACGGCAGCGGCACCACCGAGGTGACCACGGGCGTGCCGTTCTTCGACCACATGCTCGACGCGCTGGGCAAACACGGCGCGTTCGACCTCACCGTGCAAGCCGAGGGTGACGTGGAGCTGGATGCCCACCACACCGTCGAGGACGTCGCGATCGTGCTCGGCCAGGCGATCCGGCAGGCGTTGGGCGACAAGAAGGGCATCCGCCGCTTCGGAGACGCGTGGATCCCGATGGACGAGGCACTGGCGCAGGCGGTGGTCGACGTGTCCGGCCGCCCGTACACGGTGCACACGGGCGAGCCCGATGTCATGCAGGGTTTCGTCGTCGGGGGCCACTACCCCACGGTGCTCAACCGCCACGTCTTCGAGTCCCTGGCCTTCCACGGACACCTGGCCCTGCACGTCCGCGTGCTGGACGGCCGCGACCCGCACCACATCACGGAAGCCGAGTTCAAGGCGGTGGCACGTGCGCTGCGCGCCGCCGTCGAGCGCGACGCGCGGATCACCGGGATCGCGTCCACGAAGGGCGCTCTCTGACCGTCCGTGCGACGGATTCCCACGAACGCAGGGCCGTGCCGTCTGCAGGCCCGGCCTTGCGTGTGGCGGATCACTTCGTCGCGGCGCGCGCCCGCCCGGCGATGAGAACCGCCACCAGCGCGAGCCCACCGGCCACCGCGGTGCCGGCGAGGTAGGCGACCGTCCCGGCGTCGACGAGCGCGGCGAACAACGCACCCGTCAGCGCGAGGACGACCGCAGCGAACAGAGCGTCGGCGATCTGCAGCGCGGAGCTGTTGGTGCCCTGCTCGGACGGGGCGGAGAGCTCCAGCGTGAGCACCGACAGCGTCGGGTAGGCCAGGCCCATCCCCAGCCCGCCCGCGGCCCAGCCGATCACCGCGACGGCCACCGGCACGCCGGGAACGACCGTCGCCCCCGCGGCGAGCACGCCGAATGCGACGAGGCCGGTCCCGGCGCGCAGCAGCGCGGTGCGGGACGGGGCGCGGTCGCGGCCCTGGAACCACGAGCCCCCTGACCACGTCACGGCGGCCACCGTCAGGACCAGGCCGGACACCGTCGGCGAGAGGCCACGCTCGCGCGAGAGCAGCAGGGGGAGGAACGCCTCCGCGCCGAAGAAGGCGGCCGACAGCACTCCGCGCACCGCGATCACGGCAGGCAGCCCGGCGCGGGCGAGCAGCGTGCCGGCCGGCAGCAGATGCGGGCCCGAGACGGCGACTGCGGCCACAGCGACCACACCGAGCAGCAGCGCGGGCACGCCATCGAGCTGCCCGGCCTGGTGCAGGCCTGCGGCGCCGGCCGCCGCACCGACCGCCCACAGGACCCGGCGCGTGCGACGGTGGCCGATGCCCGTGCCGGCCTCGTCGACCGTGCCGTCCTCGATCGGGGTGCCGAGCCCGCGCAGCGCCGGTTCCACCAGCAGCGCCGCCGGCAGGGCGAGCACGGCAGCGAGCAGGAACACCGACCGCCAGCCGACGGTCTCGACCAGGAGCCCCGCCAGCGGCGGCCCGACGACGGCCGGCAGGACCCACGCGGCGGCGAACGCCGCGAACATCCGCGGCCGCAGCGCGGGCGGGACGACCCGCGCGACGACCACGTAGAGCGCCACCGAGAACAACCCTGACCCCAGGCCCTGCACCGCCCGTCCCATCGCGAGCATCGGCATCGCAGGTGCCAGCCCGGCCAGCACCAGCCCCAGCACGAAACCGGCGACGCCCACCCGCATCGCTGCGCCGGGCCCGCGCACGTCGCTCCACACCCCGGCGAGCACCATGCCGACGACGCTGGTGGCGAGCGGTAGCCCGAACGCGAGGGCGTAGGCGGTGAGGCCGTCGAGTGCGGCGGCCACTGTGGGCATGGCCGTCGCCACCGCGATCGCCTCGAAGGCGGCCAGCGACACCAGCGCGACCGATCCGAGGGTGAGCGTGCGCAGCCGCCCGCGCATGAGTCCGGCGGCAGCGGCGGTCGTTGCCATGGCGGGGAGCGTGCTCGTTCGACCCGGGTAGAGGTCAACCGAGTTGCAGCTATCCTTGCCCTGTGTCGCGGATCGTCGTGCTGGACTACGGGTCGGGCAACCTCCGCTCTGCCGAACGCGCGCTAAAACGTGTCGGCGCCGATGTCACGGTCACGGCGGACGCCGACGCCGCCCTCGAGGCCGACGGTCTCGTCGTACCCGGGGTGGGTGCCTTCGCCGCCTGCATGCGCGGTCTGAGCGCCGTCGATGGGCCGCGGATCATCGAGCGCCGCCTCGCCGGTGGACGGCCGGTGCTGGGCATCTGCGTGGGGATGCAGGTGCTGTTCGACCTCGGCGTGGAGTGGGGTGAGCGCACCGAGGGCTGCGGGCAGTGGCCGGGCACCGTCGAGCGGATCAAAGCCGACGTGTTGCCGCACATGGGCTGGAACACCCTGCGCGTCCCCACGGGCTCCTCCCTGTTCGCCGGCCTCGACGCCGACACCCGCTTCTACTTCGTGCACTCTTTCGGGGTGCGGCGGTGGGAGATGGAGGCGTCGGACGTGCTGCGTCCGCCGCTGGTCACGTGGGCCCACCACGGCGAGGACTTCGTCGCAGCCGTGGAGAACGGCGCGCTCGCGGCCACCCAGTTCCACCCCGAGAAGTCCGGCGACGCCGGTGCCGTGGTGCTGCGCAACTGGCTGCGTGACATCGTCGGCTGACCGACCCACCTCCCGCGCGCCGGTCCGGCTGGGTGGGCGGGCGGCGGAGACGCCACGGGTAGGCTCTCCCCGTGAGTTTCACGTTGCTTCCCGCCGTTGACGTCGCCGACGGCCAGGCCGTGCGGCTCGTGCAGGGCGAGGCCGGCTCCGCCACCGCGTACGGCGAGCCGAGGGACGCCGCGCTGCAGTGGCAGAACGACGGCGCGGAGTGGATCCACCTCGTCGACCTGGACGCCGCGTTCGGCCGCGGATCGAACGCCGAACTGTTGGCAGGCGTCATCGGCGAGCTGGACGTCGCGGTGGAGCTCTCGGGCGGCATCCGCGACGACGAGTCCCTGGACCGCGCGCTGTCCACGGGCTGCGCCCGGGTGAACCTCGGCACCGCGGCGCTGGAGAACCCCGACTGGTGCGCTCGGGCCATCGCCGCCCACGGCGAACGGATCGCCGTTGGTCTCGACGTACGGATCACCGAGGCCGGCCACCGACTCGCAGCGCGCGGGTGGACCACCGACGGCGGCGGCCTGTGGGAGGTGCTGGAGCGGCTGGACCGCGACGGTTGCGCCCGCTACGTCGTCACCGACGTGGGCAAGGACGGCACGCTGCGCGGCCCCAACATCAACCTGCTGCGTGACGTCGCGGGCGCCACCGAGGCACCGGTCATCGCATCCGGGGGGATCGCGGAGGTCGCCGACCTGGTCGCGCTGGCAGAGGTGGCCGCCACCGGCGTCAACATCGAGGGCTCGATCGTCGGCAAGGCTCTCTACGCGGGCCGGTTCACCCTGCCCGAAGCGCTGGCTGCGGTGCGGGCCGTCGACGCC
>DASYES010000073.1:0-2121 GCA_036498885.1 Pseudonocardia sp. | reverse complement strand
AAACATACCTCGACCACCAACATCAACACCAAGTCAAACAATAAATCCCAAAACAACCCTCTTCCGATCTTCGAGTGGGACCATGCGGCGTCGTCGACCAGCTCGCACTGGTAGGGCCCGAGCCGGCTGTAGAGCGGCATGTAGTGGGCCCGGACGGCCACATTGACCGAGTCGAGCTGCAACAGCCGGATCCGGTCGAGGGTGCGCACGAGATGGCGGCGCGTGACCGGGCCCGAGGGGCGCGGATCGGCGAATCCCTGGGCGGCGAGGGCGGCACGGCGGGCCGCGGCAGCACCGATCGTCTCGACGGAGGACGGAGGCGTCACGTTCCGGATGGTGCCAGTTCACCCCGACGTTTCCGCGGCCGCTCCGCCGCGATGACCAGCACGACCGCCACGAGCACCACCGCGCCGCCGACGAGCTGCATCGTCGAGAACCGCTCGTCGACCACGAGGACGCCGAGGAGCACGGCGATCACCGGGTTGACGTACGCGTACGTGGCGACCGTCGACACCGGCAGCGACGCCAGCGCGAACGCGTACGCGCCGAACGCCGCGAGCGAGACCACCACGGCCATGTACGCCCACGCCCACCAGGCCACGACCGACACCGACCCGATGTCGAGCCGGTCTCCGGAGGCCAGCGAGACCGCCATCAGGATGATCCCGCCCACGAACATCTGCACGGCGGCCAGCACGAAGGGGTTGGCCGGCGTGGGGAGCCGGGTGGTCGCGAACGTACCCGTGGCCCAGCCGAGCCCGGCCAGCAGCACCAGCCACGGCCCCCACCACGCGCTGCCCTGCACACCTCCGGACCCACCCGATGGGCCGGCGAGCACGAGGATCGCGAGCCCGGCCACCCCGACCGCGACGCCGACGAGCGTGGCAGGCCGCGGCCGGTCCCCGGTGAGCGCACGCAGCACGACGATGTAGAGCGGCACCGCGGCGATGAGCAGGGCAGCCAGGCCGGACGCCACCTTCTGCTGGGCCAGCGTCACGAGCCCGTTGCCCCAGGCGGGCAGCAGCAGGCCGGACAATGCCGTGGTGGCGAGCTGGCTGCGCGTCATCCGGAAGGCGTGACGTCCGGCGACCGCCAGTACCACCAGCGCCAGGAGCGCTCCCCCGATCAGGAACCGCGCACCACCTGCGAACAGCGGTGGGACGTCGGCAATGATCAACCGGTTGCCGAGGTAGGTGGAACCCCAGAGCACGTAGACGACGCCGAGGGCGATCCAGGCGAGGGCGCCGGGTGAGCGGGGAGCGGCAGCGGCGTCCACGTCTTGACGTTGCCATAGCCAAGGACTCGCTGTCCCGCGGTTGGGACGACGCACACGTAACGGTCACCGCGCCCAGATCCGCGCCCCGGACCGACCGCCGCGGCGCC
This sequence comes from Pseudonocardia sp., assembly GCA_036498885.1. GTDB lineage: Bacteria > Actinomycetota > Actinomycetes > Mycobacteriales > Pseudonocardiaceae > Pseudonocardia. Next base: position 738 of record DASYES010000073.1, on the reverse strand, counting down.
GTCGGCTTGAATGACGCGCATGGCCACCGCCACCGTCCATCGCGCCACTCCCGCCGACGTCGACGAGATCGTGCGCATCCAGTCCGGCACGTGGGAGGCGGCGTACTCCACGCTCGTCCCCCCGGAGGCGCTCGCCCAGCTGCGCAGCGAGGAGGCGCACAAGGCCTGGACGGCGGCCGTCGAGGCCGGTCACGGCCACCAGGTGCTCGTCGCCACCGAAGGCGAGTGGACGGTCGGGTTCTGCGCAGCCGCCATCGCCACACCGCCCGAGCAGGCCGCCCCGCCCACGGGGCCCACGCTGGAGCGCGGGGCTTGGTTCGAGATCAGCGCCCTGCTGGTGGAGCCGCGGTGGGGCAGGCGCGGCCACGGCGGGCGGCTGCTCGCCACGGCCGCCGCGAACCTGCGCGACGCGGGCGCGGTGTACGGGCTGGCCTGGGTACCGGAGGCCGACGAAGCGTCCCGCCGGTTCTACGCCCACGCGGGTTGGGAGCCCGACGGCACGGTCCGCGTGCTCGACACCGGTGCCGGCGAGCTGCGCGAGGTGCGGATCACCGGTTCCCTCGATCTGCACCTGGCGCACTAGGCCGTGATCAGAAAGCCCCCGATCGCGGTCTTCGCGCCCAGATCGCCCTTTGCGGCGTTGCCGCCCCGACCGGGTACACCAGGTACGACGGCTCGGAGCGGCGCCTTTCAGGAACGATCTGGATCACGAAGCCCATCGATCAGTACTTCCTCAAC